>JAJRPH010000156.1 GCA_024280875.1 Deltaproteobacteria bacterium
CCCATGATTGCCTTCAGCCGCTCATACCCCCTGCGTAAAGTCATATGAACTGCATCAGAAGTCATCCGGTCCAGGCGTGACTGCCAGGCATGATGGTCCCAAGCATGGAGACCGATTTCATGCCCGGCATCCCCAGTTCTTTTGATGACATGGCCGAGCCTTTTCCCGATATCCGGCCCCGGCCACAGGGTACCCCTGAGCAGAATCTCCCACCCATAAAGACTTGCGGCATTGGAACGCAGCATTTTTTTCAAAAATGCAGGTGTGAGCAGCCGCCAGAGATGGCGGCCCATATTATCCGGACCCACGGAGAAAAAAAATGATGCTTCGATATCGTGTTTTTTCAGGATTTCCAGCAGCGCAGGTACTCCGAATCGAGTTCCACTGAAGGTATCCACATCTATTCGCAATCCGACCAACACGTTTTCCCCGTTATGTATCATTGATGAACACTTTAGCTCACTTCAAACTTTAGTGCACTTAAGGCACTTTTCTGGTCGCCACTTCCTGATTCAGGAAAAAATCCAGTGTCTCAATGACCGATTGCTCCAATTCAACCGTCGGCCGCCATTCCAGCAGCTTCCATGCATTTTCAATGGACGGCTTCCGGTGCTCGACGTCCTGGTATCCTTCGCCATAAAAAGTTTTGCTTTCCACCTCCGTGATGCCGGCAAAGGGCGGGAATTCAGTCATTAACGGATGCTGCTGGAAAGTTGCCACCAGAATTTTCGCAAGTTCTCTGATACTGGCTTCATTGTCCGGATTGCCTATATTGATGATGCGGCCGTTGCAGTTATTATTCTCATTTTCAATAATTCTATAAAGGCATTCCACACCGTCTGAAATATCCGTAAAACATCTTTTCTGCTCCCCGCCATCAACAAGCTGAATCGGGGTTCCCTCCACAAGATTCAGGATTAGCTGGGTAATGGCCCGGGAGCTGCCGATACGAGCGGATGAAAGGCTGTCCAGTCTCGGCCCGATCCAGTTAAACGGCCTGAACAATGTAAACCGAAGCCCTTCTTTTTGCCCATACGCCCAGATCACGCGGTCAAGGAGCTGTTTGCTACAGGAATAAATCCAACGTTGTTTACTGATAGGCCCTAAAATCAGCCGGGAGGTTTCTTCATTAAATTCAGGATCATCACACATGGCATAAACTTCGGAAGTGGACGGGAAAAGCAGGCGTTTGTTGTATTTCACGCAGTAACGGACGATGCGCAGATTTTCCTCAAAATCAAGCTCAAAAACCCGCAGGGGATTCCGCGTATATTCCGCCGGGGTCGCAATGGCGACCAGCGGCAGAATAATATCACATGTCTTGATGTGGTATTCAATCCATTCACGATGAATAGAAATATCGCCTTCGTGAAAATAAAAATCAGGGCTGCCGACCAGGCGTTTGATACCATCAGAATGAAGGTCCATACCATGGACTTCATACTTCCCGGACGCCAGCAACCGCTCGCCCAGGGCATTCCCGATAAACCCGCCTACCCCCAGTATCAGCACCCGCTTTTTCCGAAGCCCCATTGATATTTTCCGTGGATCGTGACCGAATCGGGTCCCGGCGGACAGCGACATCTCTTCGGCCATCTGGTTCCCGTTCATGAACACACCGCCCTCAACCTGGCCGAAAGCCACTTCAACCAGGTCCCGACCGCACTGAATGCGCAAAGGCGATGTTGATATAATGCTTCCCGGCGGAAAAGCGTTTTTATCCTCAGGCACCACCCGCACTTCCCAGAAAAAGTATTTATTATCGCCGATATGGGAAAAAGCACCCGGATAAGGGGATGTGACAGCCCGGACCAGGTTCCGGACATTTTCAGCCGACAGACTCCAGTCAATTTCACCATCCGCCGGTTTCCGGCCACCAAAATATGTTGCTTTCGATTTATCCTGCGGCTTCTTAGGAATATCGCCTTTTTTTATTTGCGGCAAAATCGCATCCAGCATTTCCGTGGACGCCGAACACATTTTATTCATCAGCGTTTTTGCTGTATCATCCATGCTGATTGCGACTTTCTGCTGCATCACGATATCGCCATCATCCGGTTTCGGCGTCATGGCGTGCAGCGTAACGCCGGTTTCTTTCTCGCCATTTATGATCGCCCAGTTGAGAGGGCACCGCCCCCGATATTTCGGCAACAGGGAGCCGTGCAGATTAAAACATCCGCTCCGGGGAATAGAAAGAATATCATTACTGATCATTTTCCGATAATAAAAGGAAAACAGAATATCCGGCTGCTGCGACTGAATCCGTTGAACCCACATAGGATGATTGATATCATCCGGTGCGTACACCGGGATATTCCTGGCGGCGGCAAATTCGGCAACCGAATCAAACCACCTGTTTTCATTCACATCATCCTTGTGTGTATAAATAGCGGCGATGTCGTATCCGTTTCGTATTAATGCCTCAATACCGACAATCCCAATATTGTGATACGCCAAAACAACTGTTTTCATATTATCCAACCCCTTGATTAAATTTATTGATCCTGTAAAAAATCATTTTCAACATCTCCGATTTTTTCACGAACAAAAAAACGGGGACGCGCCCTGACATCATTATAAACACGACCGAGATATTCCCCCAAAAGTCCCATGCCGATAAACTGAACACCGATAAAAACAAACAGAACGGCAAACAGGGTAAACACCCCTTCCGCAGCCCATGCCGAGCCGTATATCAGCCGCATGATCCCGAGAAAAAGCCCGAACCCGAAACCGGCAGCGGATATGAGCACTCCGAAAACACTGAGCAGACGCAAAGGAAGCGTTGACATGCTGGTCAAAAGATCGAACTGGAGGTTTATCAGCTTCCAGAGATCATATTTGGATTTTCCCTGAATGCGTTCTTCATGCATCACTTCAATTTCCGTGGTGTTCCCCGCAAAACTGTTGGCAAGAATGGGGATAAACGTGCTGCGCTCGTGGCAGTCCAGCATTGCGTCCACGATGCGCCGCCGGTAGGCTCGCAACATGCAGCCGTAATCCGTCATCATCACGCCGGTATAATGCTGAACAATTTTATTGGTAACGGCTGAGGAAATTCTCCTGAAAAAAGTGTCCTGCCGGTTTTTCCGCACCGTCCCAACCACATCATACCCTGTTTCAATGCATTCAACCAGGCGGGGAATCTCTTCCGGCGGATTCTGAAGGTCCGCATCCAGAGTCACCACAACGTCGCCCCGGGATGCTTCAAAACCAGCCATTACCGCATTATGCTGACCGTAATTCCGATTCAGAATGACACCAAAAACCTGGCCGGGATACTGCTCACTGGCCGCCACGATTTTATTTTCCGATCCGTCGGAACTTCCGTCGTTCACCAGAATCAGTTCAAAAGAACGTCCGGTTTTCCGGCCTGCCGTTACACATCGGGCAACCAGCTCATCTAAGTTCGGTTCTTCATTAAACACCGGTATCACAATACTGATTAATTTTGATTCACTCATTTAGTACATCCTTTATTGCGTCCACAACATCCCGGACATCTTCCTCGGTCATGGACGGAAAAAGCGGCAGGGAACAGATTCGGTCCGAGTTCCACTCGGTGTTGGGCAAAACATCGGGCTTTATGTTCATGGTTTCCTGATAATATTTCTGCTGGTGCACAGCCCGAAAATGAAGCCCGGTGCCTATGTTTCGAAGTTTTAATTCATGCATGAATTCATCCCGAGTCATGCCTGCCCTGTCGATATCCAGCCGTATGATAAACAGATGCCACGCATGTTTAAAATTATAAACCGGGTCTGAAAGGGGGATCACCTCGTCGACGCCTTCAAGCAGGTCCCGATAAAGCATGGCCAGCTTCCGTCGCTTTTCATTAAACGCATCTATTCTCTCAAGCTGACTTAGACCTAAGGCGGCTGCGATATCCGTCATATTATATTTATATCCGGGTTCCAGCACCTCAGCCTGGGGGGATCGGCCCTGGGTGTCCCGGTCATATGCGTCCACCCCCAGCCCGTGGAATTTCAGACGTTTGATGCGCTCAATCAGGTCCAAATCATCAGTGCAAAACATGCCGCCTTCCCCGGTGGTCATATTTTTAATCGGATGAAAAGAAAAAATCGTTGTGCCTTTTGATCCGATCTTTTCGCTCTTATAAACGGTTCCCATGGCATGGGCGGCATCTTCGGCCAGAAACAGACCGTTTTTTACCGCCATCTGCCTGATCGGCTGCATATCGGCAGGCGCACCGGCAAAATGGACCGGAACAACCAGCTTTGTTTTAGTCGTTATGCAGCGCTCAATCGCTTCGGGCGTAACCATCAGCGTATCTTTATCAATATCGGCGAATACCGGTGTCGCACCGGCCAGCACAATAAGATTAACGGTGGATACCCAGGTCATGGAGGGGGTGACCACCTCGTCACCCGGCCCGATATCAAGGGCTTTGAACAGCAAATGCATACCCGCAGTCGCCGACGACAAGGCCACCGAATGGGCCGCGCCGGTATATTCGCAGAATTTCGACTCAAACGCGCCGGTTTTAGGACCGGTGGTGATCCACCCCGACCTTAACGTCTCTACAACCGACTGGATACCGTCTTCTGAAATCACTGGTTTTGAAAACGGCAGAAAACTGTTTCGCATAAAATTCCCTTATTGTTAGAAGGCCATGTAAAAAACCCCTTTTTCACCCCACCGGACTCAGAAAAAAATATTATTTTACTTATTCAGACCTCTGAACAGCATGAAGCGATATTGTAAATATAATTTATGATATCAATAGCTTCCAACGGTTCAGAAGGTTTTGTGGACATTTTGACCCCAAGCAAGAGTAACTCAATCATTATATGGTGTTTATATTTTTTACAAGCACGCTATAGAGTACTTATTGGCTTTTAAAGTGTCCAAAAAATATCCAAAACAAACCGCCTATATCACGAGGTCTGTTATTTAACTCTGTGTCCAATAACTTTTTAATAAGTCCGGGATAGATGCATAATAAGCTGTTTTTGCTTTTTTCGTCAACCTGTCTGTTTGATAAAATTTTAAATTCACTGATAAATATTTTTATAAAGGGCCGTGGGATTTATTGAACCGGCAGACGGTAAAGCTGCTTCTGGTAAGCGAGGCTGCCCCAGAGGGCCGTCGCCAATGCCTTTTCAGACAATCCTTCTTTCAAGGATCCGCTGGTCAGCTCCCGACTTTTAAAATCATAAGTAAACCCCTGGGGAGGCTTTCGGGGCTGTAGGATCACCACGTCACCGCCACCTTCCATATAGGCCAGGTTCATACCATACTGCATCAAGGCCCGGCCTGTGTAGTGCGCTGGCTGAGCGGTCATATCACGGCCCGGCATGGGGTTTTCGTTATCCACGCCCATCAGGGAAAGCAGGGTCGGTGGCAAATCAATCTGGCTCAAAATCCGCGGGTCGCGTTTCGGCGCAATCCCCTCTCCCAGGATCAATCCCGGGATGCGAAAATGGCTGATGGGAACCAGGCCGGCACCGTCCACGCGGGAGTCGTGGTCAGCCACTACCAGAAAAACAGTGTCTTTCCAGTAAGGCGATTTCACCGCCTTTTCAAAGAATCGGCCAATGGCATAATCGGCATATTTCGCTGCATTATTGCGGGTCTGTTTCGGCTGCTCATAGAGTTCGATCCGGTCATCCGGAAATTCAAACGGATCATGGTTGCTGGAAGAAAATACCAGACTGAAAAACGGCTGCCCGTTTTCATGCAAGCGCATGAACTCCTCATGTGCCCTGTCGAGCAGGTCTTCGTCAGACACCCCTGATGATGAAGTGTCGGAAAATCCCGATTAGTAAATGTGGACGCCGGCAGCAGGGTTTCTGCGCGAACGATTTTTATGATGTCATCTTCCGGCATGTGTCCATAAATCTTTGAGGCATCTGCTTCACTTTTCATATTATTAATGGCAAATCCGAGTGAATACGTAGAATTTAAAACAATCGAATTGACCAGAGCATCGTCGGCAAATGCTACCATTGCAGGGTTCAACGGGCGATGGCCGAACGTTGAACGCGCGCCCATCAGTCCGAAAACAAGGATGAAAAGCGCCATGCCCGCACGCCCGGTCTTTGGGGGATAAACCACAGCGCGAATCGCCCTGCCAAACACCTGCCAGCCGATTCGAAAAGACACAACGATCCCTGCCAGACTAACAATGACCGCAAGCAGGTGCCCGCCAAAGAGCATGGAAGAAACTTCTCTGGGATAACCCAGAAACTCCACAAACAGTCTATTCGGCCGGAATCCGTATTCCATAATGAACGGCGGGGTCACGATTTCCATAAAAATAAGCAGGGTCAGGGAAAAAGAAAGCCATGCCCGAACAATTCTATTCCAGATTCGGCCAATTGCATGATTTCCGGAAAAAAAAGTTGAAAACAAGGCAAAGACACCTACCTGGATAATAATAGTGGCTATGTCGATACGTGCGCCCTGAAAGATGACAGGGACCCACCCATTGACCGAGGCAATTCTTCCAGCCTGCCAGAAACAAAGCCCCAGACGGCTGACAAACAATACCCCCAAAGAGATAATAATGTACAAAAAAACGGGTAAAAAACCCCCAGAGTACTCTTAATGCGAAATATCATGGTATTGATCCATTCTTAACTACATAATTAATTGATTTCAATCATAAAACCGGCACAATTAAAGATATTTGCACGTCAGTCAAATTCAGAAAAACGTCTTTTCATCGCCACATACCAAATCGATAGCCAAAAAGAAAGTATTCTCTGATATAGGATTATAAGATGTCCCTATTAACAAATAGTTAACTTTGTACTCTCTGCGATAAATTTTATTTTTTACGAAAACATCAAATTTATGACAACACATGCCCGGAATTTCAACGCCAGTCAAATAAGAACTTAAATTAATTATCACGCAAAGTTTACCGAATCATGATCACAAGATTATCATTTGGTAATCCTGTTTTTTCGCATTGAAAAATATTTGTATTTATAAGGTTTATTATCATCTATAGCAATGCGAAATAAATTCAGTGTTACACATTCACGCTTTCTTCATAAAGGTAATTTATAGTGCTGTCAAACGGCATGCGCAGGGCATTGGGTGTCTTGCCGAATGGGTGCTAAAATAGTTCAACAAACTAAAAACAGGAGAAAATGTTATGAAAAAAAAATGGATCGCTATTATTGGAAGCGGTGTTCTGGTCATCGGTTTGACATTTGCCGGAGCAGGTTTTGCGAAATCGCACAACGGCGAAGTTCGAAACGGAACTATACAGATCGAGAATCAGGTTGAAGCGAATTTTCCCGAAATGGCCAAAATCACTCAGGATCAGGCTATCATGGAAGCATTGGCCACAGTTCAAGGCCAGATTCTGAAAACGGAACTCGAAGACGAGAACGGCTTTCTGGTGTACGGCATCGAGGTGGTCACTGCTGACAAGACCATCGTGGATGTGAAAGTAGATGCCGGCTCCGGAAAAATATTGAGCACTGAACAGGACGCAAAGGACAATGATGAACATGTTGGATTCCGGGATCGTGACGAAAACGAAAACGATCACGATAACGATTCTGACTCTGAGAATTAAAAACAGGGAGGTCCTGACATGTTTCACCAGTTCGTCGTCTGGCTTGCAAGTACAGTTGGACAGTGGGGTTATCCGGGCATTGTGATGCTCATGACCCTGGAATCTTCATTTTTTCCGTTTCCCAGTGAAGTGGTGATCCCGCCGGCAGCCTATCTTGCCGCCAGCGGTAAAATGAATATCGGGATGATCATTTTTTGCGGCACTATGGGAAGTCTTCTGGGGGCGGTTTTTAACTATTGGCTTGCCCGGAAATTCGGCCGACCTTTTTTTGAAAAACATGGCCGTTATCTACTGGTCAGTCCCCGGTCATTGGCAAAAGCAGACCGTTTTTTTGCTCGTCACGGGCAGATCAGCACCTTTGTCGGGCGCCTGTTACCGGGTATCCGCCAGTATATTTCGCTCCCGGCCGGGCTGGCCCGGATGAACGTATTCGCCTTTTGTGCGGCAACCATTCTCGGGGCGGGGATATGGGTGCTGGTGCTGGCAGCCCTGGGTTACTGGTTCGGCCGCAATGAACTAATGGTTCTTCAGAATCTGCACTGGATTACCCTGGCCCTGGTAACCGGGTGCGCTATTCTGCTGATCTTCTATTGGTGTAAACGGAAGGACTGCTGACCTGAAGTACAACAATAAAAAAAATGATGGAAAAACTTGGTATAAATTCTGATAAAAGGATAAATATTATGAAAAAACTATTATTAAGAGTGCCGGAAATAACTTTACTTTTTTGGGTTGTAAAAACGCTCTCAACTACAGTAGGTGAAACCGGGGCAGATTTTTTGTCATCCAGCTTAGGGCTGGGATTGAGCATAACCTCTTTACTCATGGGTGGTCTTCTGGTGGTATCACTTTTAATTCAGTTTAAATGGAAACGTTATGTACCTGCAAGTTACTGGACAGTTGTAGTTTTAATGAGTATAGTCGGTACGTTAATTTCAGATTTGTTAGTGGACACCATGGGAGTCAGTCTGGTTACACTAAGTATCATTTTCACTATTGCAATGCTTGCTGGATTTGCGGTGTGGTATAAAAGCGAGAAAACATTGTCTATCCATTCTATTGATACCGCCAAAAGAGAGATGTATTATTGGATAATTATTCTCCTGGCTTTTGCGTTGGGAACTGGCGTAGGTGATTTGATATCAGAGGGACTTGATCTCGGTTATAGTGTAGCATTATTAATATTTGCTGCCGCAATTGCCATTGTCGCCTTTGGTTTTTTTGTTTTAAAAATGAATGCTGTATTATCATTTTGGCTTGCCTTTATTCTAACAAGGCCTCTTGGCGCATCTTTAGGCGATTTTATGACGCAGCCTGTTTCTGTAGGTGGTTTGGGATTGGGTATGATAAATGTAAATGATCTTTTTTTCTTCATCATAGCCGGCACGATTATATATATGACGATTAAACAGAAAAGGATGCTTTCTCTTAAGAAAGTTAAATATGTACCGGGAAAACATGAGTAGTTATAGCATGAGTAATTATAGATTGGGTATTTATAGATTGGCTAAAGGGTCTGTTTAACGAGTTGAGCCTTTTGATATAAATCTGATTTGGGTCAACGATCAATTGACAGAGCATGTCGTCCGGACACGAAGCCATGACGCAAAGAAAAGGAGACGGTAAATTCTATGCATTACATCAATGCATTGCTGGCTATTATTACCCTTCATCCTGCCATGGCCTACGGGGTGGTCCTTCTGATTTCTTTTGCCGAATCCCTGGCTCTGGCCGGTTTAATTGTTCCCGGCACAGTGCTCACGTTCGGTGTCGGGGCAATCGTGGCCACGGGTAGCCTGAGACTGACGCCTGTATTGCTGGTGGCCGCCGCCGGTGCCGTCGCGGGAGATGGTATCAGCTACTGGATAGGCCGCTATTTTCAGGACGATTTAAGGCAAATCTGGCCGTTTTCCCGCTATCCGGGCATGCTGAAAAAAGGAGAAACTTTTTTCCAGCGCCATGGCGGCAAAAGTGTTGTGTTTGGTCGTTTTGTGGGCCCGGTACGCCCCATCATCCCGGTTGTGGCCGGAATGATGGGCATGGGGCCGCTTCAGTTCAGCATCGTCAACGTGGTCTCAGCCATCGGATGGGCCTTTGCTTATATTCTGCCGGGAGTATTTTTCGGCACTTCACTGGCCGTGGCCGGAACGATCAGTTCGCGCCTGGCCGTTCTTATCTTTATTGTCCTCGCCGCTTCCTGGGTTTTCGTCTGGTTATGCCGTAAGCTGGCATTATTTGTAGGGCATCGCGGGCCGCTATGGCTGGCCAATCTGAAAGTATGGGTTATCGAAGACAGGCCTGCGCATGGGATGTTGGTTCCCGTAGAAAAGTTTTTTTCCTACTTATTTTTTTATCAACAAGGGGAAGAATTATTTCTCGGATTCCTGGTTCTGGCACTTTTTGTGACAGGATGGGGATTTCTATGTATTTTGCAGGATGTCCTGGCCAAAGCACCGCTGGTGCTGGCAGATCAGGCCGTGTACCACTTTTTCCAGTCCCTTAGAACCCCGTGGGCGGACCATGTCTTTGTCGCAATAACGGAACTCGGCGATTCTTTTGTCAATATTTGCCTGGCCGGCGGGGTTCTGATTGTACTGCTTGGCAAACGTTGTTATCGTACCGCTGGTTTTTGGGTATTAACGATACTGGGTGGTTTAGCGGGTGTTCAACTGCTCAAGTGGGCGATCCATTTGCCACGGCCCATTGCCATTTATCAGGGGGCATCAGCCTATGGATTTCCCAGCGGCCACACGACCATCAGCGTGATCCTATATGGATTTCTCGCTATCTTACTTGCCAGGGGCCTTTCCGGAACCTTGCGTTTGGGATTATTTGTCAGTGTCTTTCTGATCTCTTTTATTATTGCCATTTCCCGGCTTTACCTAGGCGCTCACTGGCTTTCCGATGTCCTGGGCGGATTTTTTATCGGCACCAGCTGGGCCGCTTTGCTTGGCATTGCCTACCTGAAAAGCCCTGACGAAATCATCCCCCGACGTTTGCTGGGGTTAGTGACCGTATCCGTCATCGTGGTTGCCGGTGGTTGGCGTGTGAGCCAGCACCATGAAAAGGATCTCGCATTTTACGTTCCCCGGCACGCCATACAATCCATGCCGCTCACGACATGGCAGGCCAATGGCTGGCGTGGACTTCCCGCCTGGCGGATTGACATGGCGGGTGAACGGGAACAACCCCTCACCATTCAATGGACAGGACCGCCTGATCAACTGGCCCGATATCTGTTCACCAGGGGATGGCAACTATCTCCGTCGATGAATTTGAAAAATTTGCTGGGGATGCTTTCCCCAAACACGACGATTGAGGCGCTGCCTGTTTTACCGCATCTTCACAATGGCCGCGTTGATCATCTGTGCCTCTTCCGTACGGCCGGCGGCCAGCGGTGGGTCTTGCGCCTTTGGCCAACGGATATCAGAATTGCCGGCGACAATATGACGATCCTTTCTATTGGAACAATAGAGCGACAAAATCGCCGGCACC
>JAJRPH010000157.1 GCA_024280875.1 Deltaproteobacteria bacterium
AGCAGGGACTTTTTCGCGAAGATCTGTATTATCGACTGAGAGTGTTCCCGATTCACATTCCCCCGCTAAGAAGACGAAAAGAGGACATCCCGCTTCTGACCCGGTATTTCATTAACCAGTTCAACCTGAAAACCGGCAAATCTATTAAAGGCGTAACGTCAGACGCACTCCGGGTCTTTATGGATCATCGATGGCCCGGCAATGTCCGGGAGCTTGAAAATGCCATTGAGCATGCGTTCGTGTTGTGTACTACCGATCAAATCAGCATCTTTGACCTGCCGCTGGAAATCCGGCAAATGGAATACCGGCCTGGTGCAAGTGATGATCCTGAGACTTCTCCGACACACACCAGAAAAAAAATAACCGAATCCGGACTGCTTGAATTACTTTATGAATGCGAATGGAATAAAGCTGAAGTTGCCCGGCGCATCGGAAAAAGCAGAACATCGGTTTGGAAATACATGAAAAAGTGGAAGCTCCCTTTAGAAATGCCCGAGGGTTAAAATCACCTTAATATAAACTGACACCCCTTTGAATAAGGATAAAATTGATGAAAGTTGCAGCCGTTCAGATGATGGCATACTGGAAACCCCTTCTGCCAAGGTGGGAGTTGCTCTGTGCTGGGAATTTATATGTACACAGACTGCCAGGCGGCTGATCAACCGAGTTGATCTTGTGGTCGGAGGTCCTGCTGGTGGACACTTCCTGAAAAACGGCTCCCTGGCTTCCCGCCGCAACTGCACGATAAAAACCTGGCCATCATGAAAGCAACCATCCCGCGCTTTGCCCGGATGCTGGGGGTACCTGTGATCCATGCCGCCCATGCCGGGAAACTGAACAGCGACCTGCCGATGCTGCCTGGATTTCCTTACCGGTCATATTTTCTGGGAGAAACACAGATTGTCGACGGCACCGGCAGACAACTGGCACGGATGAACTATTCGGACGGGGAAGGATTCATTACAGCGGATCTGGATATCAGACAAAAAAATCTTTTATCTGAACCAATCCCGGACAGTTTCTGGATTCCCGACCTGCCCTTGCAGTTAAAAATACTCTGGACGTTTCAGAACTGGCACGGCAGACGATATTATCGAAAAAAAATACGGCCATTGATGCAGAAACGATTTAAAAACCTGAATAATTGAGCGCTGTAAAATAAAAAAACAGACAAACAAAATAGCGACTACCCAAACTATGAATCTGATTAAAAGCTATATTTTTACAATTCTGACTTCAGCAGCTTTTATCTATGGTTCATTCTTATGTGCGCTTTACGGAAAATGCCTGCAGGACCTTTCAAAGGGGTCTTTGCTCCTTTTTTGTACTGGATTTATTATCATTGCAATCGGCTTTCTTGTGATCAATCTGTTAATCAAATCGACTCACCCCTACAGTACTGTCCTGCATAGGATTGCATTTTCAGCCTGCATCCCGCTGCTCATTTTCATGGGCACCAATCTCATTATTTTAAAGCCATCCATGCATAAATTCAATATTTTTCATGCCAACGATATGTCTTTCTTTTTCGGCGTTTACCTGGTAATATTCGGAGTGTCTTTTCTCCATTTTTTAATAAAAAAAAATGATAAATGAATAAATGACAAACTCGTAAAAAGTCAGATTCCGATGGCAAAGAAAAAAGCTCCAAATTTGAGGCGCGCAAATCCTGAGTGATGATTTGTACTTAGCGGACCATGAAGAAACGAAGGATGAAGCGCAACAAAGAATTTGGACTTTTTACGAAGCCATCATATTTAACCGTAAACTTTTCACGGGAGGTAAAAATGATTATTGATATGCATTACCATCTTGATGAACGTATGGAAACCATGGACCGGCTGCTGGATCAAATGGAGAAATTTCAAATTGACAAAACCGCGCTGATTGCCCCGATGGTCGATCCCTTTCATGTGGAAGGGGTTGCGGAAAAACTCGCCCACTTTGTCCGGTCCCTGCTGACTGGATTCTGGCACCGCCTAGGGCTGGTGGCCTATGAAAGCACGGTCACTAAAAGCGGTAAATTTTCCATTCTGGGCAAAATGTACAACATTGACCAGCTGCCTGACAATAATCTGGTATCCCGGGCCATCAAAGCCCATCCGGACAAGTTTTACGGTTGGATATTTATCAATCCGGCGGAAAAAGATGCTGTTGGAGAAATTGAAAAATTTATTAAAACTACCGGCTGGATCGGGGTTAAATGCCATCCGTTCTGGCACCAGTATCCGGTGGCCCGACTGGATGATGCGGCGGCTTTTTGCAGTGAAAAAGGCCTGCCGCTGCTGATTCATTTAGGCGGCAAAAAGGATAATGGCGACTTTCGCTATCTACCGGAAAACCATCCGAAACTGAAAATTATTTATGCCCATGCCGGGGTTCCGCATTATCAAAAATTATGGCCATATGCCAAATCCCAAAAAAATGTTTATATCGATTTATCCAGCCCGTATCTTGATGAACCGCTCCGCCAGGCAGCCTTAAACGCAATGGGTCATGAAAAATGTCTTTATGGAACAGACGGTCCGTTCGGATATCCGGCAGATGACGGCTTATATAATCATGGCGCGATTGTGGATGAAATCGACCGGTTTCCCATTTCCACGAAACAAAAAGAAGGTATTTTGGGAACAACCTTTGCCGGGCTGGCAGGAATATAATTATCTTTATAACTCCGCGTTTCTCTGGGGTTAATTTTGTTTTTTTAAGAAGCCATCAGTTGAATAATATATTTTTGTGCGGAAGCCAGAATTCCTGCAAAAATCACAACACTTCCAATTAAAAAATTAATCTGGCGTTCGGTCAGCGAATAAGCGATTTTCGCCCCTACTACAGTACCGATCATTGACAATCCGACCATCATGGGAATCAGCAGTTGCACATCCGTTTCTACAAAGGCGTTTTCCGGGATAAGGAAAAACATACCGCCGGCAGCAACCAAAGTGGAACAGAATGTTATCAGCATGGCGGTTCCGGTGGCTTTTAACACAGGGTAGGATAAAAACATCATCAGAAAAATGGCATATCCCATTCCGCCGCCGATGCCTAAAAAACCGATATGAAATGCCATCAGCGCCACACCGGCATAAATCAAATAACGACGAAATCCCCTATCTGTTTTATTTGCTGCATCCGTTTGGCTGCCTTCTTTTACCGGTCCGGGATTGCTGCTCCTTGCGGTTTTATTTTTAATGCCCTTGATGATAAAAGAAATTCCGATGATGACCGTCATAATACCCGCTGATCCCCGGAAAAAATTTTCATTGCCAGGAATAAAGGCTTTTCCAAACGCAAGCCCTCCGGCAATCCAGATAAGGGCAAAAACAGCCAGCAAGAGCCCTCGCCGGATATCGATTTGACGATACCTTGCTGCAACCACCGTCATGACCAGAGCATTGCCGCAGTCCACCAGCAGGCTTGAAAACAGGGTAAGGTAAAGATCAAAACCGCAAAAGATAAATAAAACCGGTACAATCAGCGGCCAGGCGGTAAAACCAATGGCGCTGGCGGCAATTCCGATAAACAGGGATAACGGGACAAGAACAAGCGTTAAGAGTAGAATTGGATTTTCCTCTCACTTAATTTTTCAGGCTTTATTGCCTGCCGGATTCCCCAACATTATTTAACGCCATTTTAAATATAATCGGCCCGACAATCTGATTAATGGCGATAATGGCCAGAACAACGGTATTAAGATAAATGCCGATTTCCGGAAACTTTCGGGCCGCAATCTGTGCCAGGCCGATGGAGACACCTGCCTGGGTCACATAGGTCATCCAGGCATTGCGATTAAATACCGGCGGATCATGGCTGATTACGCCGGCCAGCCAGCTCCCGCCGAACAAACCAGCCATACGGGCAACCACAATAATGACTGCCAGAGGCCAGCAATGTATCAGAGAATCAAAATTTAAGGATGCGCCGGCAATTGAGAAAAACAGCGCATAAATCGGCAGCGACATCTTTTCCAGACTTTCCAGAAAACTGCTCCCGAACCGGCTGAAGTTCTGCACAAAAAAACCGGCGCTCATACATATCAGCAGTGGTTCCAAATGCAATGAAATATCATATTGTATTTCCATTACATGATTAAACCCGATCGACAGGCGAGCCACGGCAAATGCCAAAAATAAAAGGAACAGCAGAAAGTCACGCCGGATTCGCTCCATGTAAAAGGAAATGACCTGGCCGAGAACGACTCCGATGATCAAAGATGCCAGAATTTCGAACATAAGACCGGACATTTCAGTTAACTGTATAACACTCCCGCCTTTTATCAGAATTTTAGACAATGACATGGCAATAGTGAAAACAATAATAATCAAAACATCCGTCACAATGGTAACAGCCAATATCATTCCCGTAAACGGCCCTTTGGCTTCACATTCTTTAATAACAGCTATGGCAGACGATGGAGACCGGGCCACACAGATGACGCCGATTAAAATTGCAAAAATCACAAGTGAGATAAAATTAAAGCCGGATGTCATATTAAAATAATGCCCCATGAAGATGACGCATAACACGACCAGCCCGATAACAAGCGCAGTGACAAAAAGAATGCTTAAAAAAATTGATTTTCCCTGCCGGGCAATCAGGGCCAGTCGAAGCTCACCGCCGGCCATCAGCGCAATAAAACTGAGCGCCAGATCATCAATCAGGCGAAGCTGGTCAACCATCTCAGCAGTCAGGAATCCTGTGATATACGGCCCGGCAATAATACCGGCAAAGATATATCCGGTTAGCAGTGGCAGATTGAAAAAATTGACAATCTGCGCCAGGACATATGCGGAAAGCATTACAAGCCCGAGCGAAAAAATAATCACCCCGGCCTGCTGTCTCCCGGTTTCAATATCAATCCCTTTGATCCAGAGGCCTAACAGCCCCATCAATACAATAATCAAAAGATATGACAGCAGATGATCTTTCTTTGCAATTGTCTGTGGCATCACTCCCCTTTTTTCAGCAGCCTCCCCACCAAAGTCGGGCAGGCAATATCACAATAACCAATTGATATCAAAGCGATACCAACAACGATACTCGCTGTTTCGGACTGAAATCCCTGTTGAAAATCATATAAAATGGCAAGGGGCAGCCCGCCCTGGCCGATCAACCCCAGGCCAAGTCCGGGTGGGTATGCTTTCATTTTCGCCCCCAGCAATGAAATTGAAAATCCGCCGATCATTTTTCCGGCAAACCGAATCACAAAATATCCAGCGGCAACAGCAAGCACCCAGAAACTCTGAAGATGCCAGGAACTCCCCAAAAAAATCAGCAACAGCAAATATACCGGCTTTTCGATACTGACCAGGGTGGTAAAAATCTTTTCTTTTTCGCTGGTCATATTCACCATGCACACTCCTACAAAAAAATTTGAAAGCAGGGGTGAAAAATTCATCACCGAGGAAAATCCGCTGATAAAAACGACCATGCCAATAATAATCAGCGCAAGCTCACTCTGTTCCCTTCGATAGATTAAAAACAGGTTATACAGAATCAGAAGAGCGGCAAATATTACAATACCGATAAATATATCATATCCGAACAAAAAGCGGGATGCAGCGATCTCTGTGTTGCGGGGGAAAAAAACAAATACCGGCATCAGCGCCAGCATGGCAACCAGCCCGTCTATGCTGGATAAATACCTGAGAAATCTTATTATTGATTGATTGTTGCCGCTTTTGCGGGTCGAAAACATCGCCAGGCCTGTCTGGGCTGTACAGGCCGCCGCGCTTGCCAGGACCATTGATATTACGATTCTCATGTGTTCTGAAATTTGTAGAATAAACGGAAGGATAAAATAGATACCGCCAAAGACCACGACCCAGGTCAGAAGACTTTCTAAAAGTCCTGCCAGAAAAAAGACCCGGGGGAATCGCCTGAGTTTTGAAAACTCAAACTGAAAACCAAATAACATACCGATCCAGCCTAGCAGCAAGGCGGTGACAGGTTCCAGAGCCTCACATGTCTTTAGATCGAGAATATTTAAAAATTGAGGGCCCAGTAAAAGCCCGAGAAAAAGGAACTCCAGCCCGGTGAGATAAAATTTTCGCGCAAACAGCGGTATCCTCAATTTTCGAAAGGACAGATGATATCCGCTAAATACCAGAAAAATGACCAGCAGAAATGCAAAAAAAATTTTCATTTCTTTACTTTAGCGGGATCACATGCAAAAATCCAGAAAATAGTCTTTCCAGTGATTTAACAGTTTTTACCGGGCACCTGTTAATCCAATTATTTCTCCCCGTCCTCTAATCCCGAAGCCATAGTATAAAGGTATTCCTCCATTTTTTACAAAATTAAAACTGGCAGAGCAAAACGATTTCATTATTCGATGTTCGATGTTGGACGTTCATCTTTTTCTGTGACTTTTAAACGAAATTTAATGACAATTGCTTATTAGTGGTTGAACTGCTGGGTATATGTTAAAAAAGACATATCTTTAGCCGAATACTTCTTGCTATAAAAGACAGTATTGTAAATTTTCCTGCATGAAGACTTTCGATAACTTTACGTAAACTTTTCTATTATCGTGACTGCCACAATATGTTGCGCTATAAGAAATATCAAAATCATCATTTGATTTATGGGAAAAAGCTGGAATTGCCCATTTTTTGGAGTACTGTAAAATTTCAACATAATGCCACAGAGCCCACGCTGAAAAAACCAGCTAAGCATACAAAAAAAGCCCTCCTCTTTACCCAAAATGGCAATATCAGCATCTTGTGGTTTGACCGATTCAAGAAAAGGTCAATATGTATCTTCTGATACCTACTTTATTGTTGTAAGCCAATACTGTAGCATGTCTGTACACATGAGTACAAAATCCTGACCAGCCAGAACGATGGTTTTAAGTTTTCTTAAACGAAAAAATAGTATTCGTGGTAGTCTTCCCCATCATTCGCCTTTCCAGTCAAAAGATTACAGAAATTAGCTCAAAAATCCCCCATATTATTTCAAAACCGGATCAAATACTTTCACTTTTTCAATAAATTCCGTCAACACAACCGTTGACGGGTGACCGCGATACCGAAGCTGAACATAGAGATCCGTGATTTCGGTAATTCTATTTTTCAGATCCGGACGATTCTTTGATACATATTTCACATAATCAATGGGCCCCTGATCGGGTTTGCGCTCAAACCCTGCCCGTAAAAGCTTTTCGCAAAATTTGACATAATATTTTTTTACGGCATCCGGTTTGCGGCGGGGAGATTTTAACGTAAACCAGGCATACGCACTGATAATTATGCCGATCAAAACCAGAAGCAGCAGCAACGCTTTGACTGATGCATCCCAGGTGCCGGATGTGATACCGAGTTTCTCAAGCAGCGCCTGTTGCTCATAATAGGAATAGCCTTCAAACAAAGCACTCCAGCGGGCACTGATCGCGTCCCATCCGAACTGAATTTGTTCAAAAAAGCCGAACAGAGGGCCGAGATATTTCCGTGCCAGAGAATCCGGTAGCGCACCTTCCATCCCTCCGAAAATTCGGTCCGGGGCCACGACAGCCGTGGGATCGACGCGATACCAGCCTTTTTCCGGTTGCCAGATTTCGACCCAGACATGGGCATCGGACTGCCGGACAACCAGGTAGTTTGCATAGGGATTCTTCTCTCCCCCCTGGTATCCTCCGACAATCCGGGCAGGAATTTCAATGGACCGCAGCATAAAGGCAAATGCCGACGCGTAATGCTCGCAATACCCTTTTTTTGAATTAAAAATAAAATCATCCACTGAATTCGCGCCCAGTAGGGGCGGCTGCAATGTATAGGAAAACCCGCC
>JAJRPH010000158.1 GCA_024280875.1 Deltaproteobacteria bacterium
TGCACTCCGGGATAAAATTCTTTTTGGTCCATACTTGTATGTGTTCTGGATTATCCATCTGCGCATCGGTTCCCTTTTGCCGCTGATTCTTCTCCTGTCCAAACCGGCCAGCCGTCTGGTTGCCGGGACCGGCGGTTTCCTGACGGCGGCGACATTTCTGGCCGTTCGCTTGAATATGGTCATACCCGGGCAGATGACACCGGCCATGAGGGGCTTACAGGAGGCTTACGTGGACAATAGATTGCAATTTACATATTCCCCTTCGACTACCGAATGGGCCGTCGTGGCCTTTTGCATATGTTTGGGAATAGCGGTTTTTTATCTGGGCTATAGGTTTTTGCCCATAGTGCGACAAACCAGATAATGGAGGTTAACGAAAAATGAAAAAGATGAAACTTTTTGAAATCAGCAGTAAATCCGCTATTTCAGGCTATCAGTTTGATACTTCCCGGCCAGTGGGGGGACAGACAATGGATCCGGGCCGGAGGAATTTTTTAAAATCTACGGCCTTTGTGGGCGGATGTGCGGCCCTGGCGGCCCAGGTTACCGCACTGACCGGACTGTTCGATCGGGAATCAAATGCGGCCATGGATCGCAACGAACGTCCTTACGAATTGGCCAAAGCGCATAATATGATTTACACGACCTGTCTGCAGTGTCATGTTGATTGCCAGCTCAAGACCAAATACTGGAACGGAGCCCTGGCTAAAATCAGTGGTAATCCATACAGCCCGCAAAACTTCTTGCCGCACATTCCCTACGACACCCGCCCCGAGGAGACGGCCACCATTGACGGAAAACTCTGCCCCAAGGGCCAGACCGGGATACAGACCTATTATGACCCTTACCGTATCCGTAAAGTACTCAAACGCGACGGCGCAAGAGGAGCTAACAAATGGAAGTCCATCCCCTTTGATCAATTTATCAACGAGGTGACAAAAGGGGGAACTCTTTTTGCTCATATGGGAGATAAACGGCATTATCCCGGATTTTTAGAAGTCATAGCGCTTCGTGATGCAACGCTTGCAGGCAAGATGGCAGAAGATGCCAAAAAAATTACAAAAAAAGAGATTTCCCTGGCAACATTTAAGAAAAAATACCCTGGCCATGCTGATGTATTGATTGATCCGAAGCATCCCGATCTGGGGCTTAAAAACAACGGATTCGTCTTCATGGCCGGCCGGATTGAACATGGCCGTAAGGAACTGATGAAACGGTTTACCCACCAGGCCATCGGGTCGGTTAACGCCTATGAGCATACCACTATCTGTGAACAGTCCCATCACAGGGCTTACGCCATGATGACCGGTGACAACAACCACCACATGAAACCGGATCTGGTCAATGCCGAATTTGTTTTATTCTGGGGAACGGGCGCCTATTCAGCCAATTTCGGAATGACGCCCATGGCCGAAAAGGTGACCACCGGAAAACAAAAACGGGGCATGAAGACGGCGGTGGTGGATCCTCGCCTGTCCAATGACGCGGCCCACGCCGACTGGTGGCTCCCGGTTAAACCCGATGAAAATGCCACACTGGCCATGGCAATGATTCGCTGGATCCTCGAAAATCGACGCTATGATCAGCGTTATCTTGAAAATGCAAATAAAGCCGCAGCCACAGCCGACAGGGAGCCCACCTGGAGTAACTCCGCCTACCTGGTCAAGATTGTCGACGGCGTGCCCCGGGAGTTGCTACGGGCATCTGAAATCGACATCGGCTCTAAAGACGCCTATGTGGTATCCAAAGACGGCGTACTGGCCCCTGTTATACCGGATGACACGAGAAAACCAGTAGAAGGGGCTCTCTTTGTGACGACATCGATCGCAGGTTTTTCCGTCAAAAGCGCTTTTCAGCTTTTAAAAGAAAAAGCTTTTTCATTCAGTCTTCCGGAATATTCAAAACAATGCGGCATCGATGAGAAAATCATTGCTGAAGTGGCCCGTGAGTTTACATCCCATGGGAAAAAGTCGGTAGTCGAACTTTATCGGGGAGCGGTCCAGCACCCGAACGGGTATTATGCCGGGTGCGCGATTATCATGCTAAACGTCTTGATCGGAAATGCGGATTTCGCAGGCGGGCTGATTAAAGGCGGTGGCCACTGGCACGAGGCCGGAGGAAAGCCCGGAAACGTTTATAATTTGAAGAAGAGGCACCATGAATCCATGACGGCTTTCGGTCCCAAGATCACGCGGGAGGAAAGCCGGTATGAAGATTTTTCGCTGTTTGCCGAGCAAGGGTATCCCGCAAAACGCCCCTGGTATCCGTTTACAGATAACGTATACCAGGAGATCATCCCGTCTTTTGCCGCCGGTTACCCGTATCCCGGAAAAATCCTTTTTCTGCACAAAGGGACCCCGGCACTTTCTATTCCGGGTGGCAACCAGAAAATCATCGATATACTTTCAGACCCGGATCAGATACCACTTTTTATCGCGTCGGACATCGTTGTCGGGGAAACCTCCATGTATGCCGACTATATTCTCCCGGACCTCTCTTACCTGGAACGCTGGGGGATGCCGCACGTAACTCCGGACGTGCCGACAAAAACCAGCAAGATCCGGCAGCCGGCGGCGATTCCCCTGACAGAGGAAGTTACGGTGGCTGGTGAAAAAATGCCCCTCTGCCTGGAAGCCTTTATCATAGCTGTGGCACGTAAGCTGAAACTCCCGGGATTCGGTCCCGACGCGCTTGAGCCAGGAATGAATTTCAACCGGCCTGAGGACTGGTATTTAAAGGCGGTAGCAAACATCGCCTACGGCGATAAAAAAGGAGAGGAGGTCCCGGATGCGGATGACCGTGAACTGGCTCTTTTTGTTAAAGCCCGCCGGCACCTGCCGGATTCAGTTTTCAACGTGGAACGATGGAAAAAGGCCCTCCGGTCTGACCGGGAATGGCGAAAAGTGGTTTATGTACTGAACCGGGGCGGCCGGTTTGACGAGTATGGCAAGGCGTATGACGGCCGGGCAATAAAATATCATACATTCGGTAAAATGTTCCATGTGTTTGTGGAAAAGGTCGCCCGCCAGAAAAACAGCATAAGTGGTGAACCTTTCAGCGGTGTCCCGATTTTGGCAAACAATTACGATATCGCCGAACATCCGTTGAAATTCGATGGCCGCTATCCATTTCATTTAATCACCTTTAAAGAACCTTACGGCGGTCAATCCAGAACTATATCCAACTATTGGGGGAATATTTCACTCCAACCGCAAAACCGGATATGGATCAACACCATCGACGCCCGCAAACTCGGTTTAAAGCAACATCAGAAGGTTCGCATGGTTTCCCAGGACAACCCAGGAGGCAAGCTCGATTTAAAAGACGGTGAAAAGCGGATACTGGACATGATTGCCGAAGTGGAGGTACGTGAAGGGATAAGACCCGGGACCATCGGCGTTTCATGGCATTATGGCCACTGGGCATACGGTTCCTGTGACGTAATTGTTGACGGGGTAAAAATGCCGGGAGATAAACGCCGGGCTGCGGGTATCTGTCCCAATCATGTGATGAGGGTGGATCCGATTCTGAAGGACGTCTGCATTTCCGATCCCATTGGCGGCAGTGCCTCGTTCAACAGCACGCGGGTGAACCTTTTGCCGGTTTAATAAGATTGCCCTGTGCTATTGACAAAGATTACAATAATATTTTTTAAAAAAAACCAATTCATTCATTTTTTTTGCCTGGAATCACTGATTCAATCAGCTTGACCGGCGACTTGATGAATCTTTCGGCAAAGTCCAGAAGACTTGAGCGCACTGCCGAAGCAGACATAATGCTGACTTTAGGATCGGAAACAACACCCTTGACACTGACTGGAATGGATACCAGGTTCCCAACCATCAGATAATTTACACCCGGTATATACTTAATGGCAGAATCGACGGTCTTGAACGGTGCTGCCAGAAGTTCAATATCGAGAGTCTTCCGGTCAAGGTCAAGCTTGCCCTGCCCAACGAGATCGAGTGTTTTGCCATCCATATAGAGTTTCTTGAAAACCACCATGCCTTTTGCAATTTCCCCCTGGACGGTAATCGTTTCGTAGTTGAACCCCTCGCTTTTCAGGTCCGGGATCTTGCCCTTGACAATTTCCGTAAAATTAACCACTTCCAGGAGCCTGGACAATTTCTTGTCTTGGGTAATCTGTCCTTTTCTGGCAGTAAAGTCAAAGTGCCCCTGAACGGAACGGAACAGATCCTCCGGCAAGCCCCGGGCCTTGATTTGAGCGGTGAGATCAAAAAGCCCGGTCATATGGATCCGGTCTTTTGTCAGGCAAGCATATCGGTGGGTGATATCCTGATCTTTGGCGGTCAACTGAAAATCCAAGGCCAATTCATTACCTGTTACTTGCAGCGTTCCAGCAGAGTCAATGCCGCATAATTGGGACCCGCTGACTTCGACATTCACCCCATCCTTAATTCGTGAAATTTCGGCGTGAAATGGCTTCCATGTATAGTCTTCCCAGGTAAACGATTTCGCCACGAGATGAATTGCTCCTGCAACCGGATAATGCCAGGAAAAAAAATTTGATTCATCCTGCTGTGCATTGGAGACTTTCTTCGGGGGTTTTTCAGAAGCGATCCATTTAAGAGCTCCGGCAGATGCATCCAGATCGAGCACAAACCCGTCAGCAGTTAAATTTACCTGACCTTTAAGATCCACCAGGTTCTCCTTTTGGACAAGCAAAAAGTGATTGACAACGATCCGGTTGTTTTGAGCCGTGAGAGCAAATTTTTCGATAACCACTGGTTCCCCTTCAGTCAGTGGGACCAGGAGATTCCCCCCTTCGAGTTGTCCTTGCAACGTTGATTCAGACAACTTTCCCCGGACTAAAGCCACCTGAAGATTGCCTTTTAACCAACCGCCTGACAGTCTTTCTGCAACGAATATACGGTCTAACGTTTTTTTGTTCAGATGGCCGTTGAATTTAAAATTGACACTGTTTTTCTTCAGTTCAAAAGTGGATGTAGCCTGTGAGTCCTGATCCTGAATGTCCAGATGGTTAATCGTCAAATCACCCGGACGATACTGAAAATCGGAGAAGATACGGGCGCCTTTTGGAAAAAAGACATCACCCTTGAAGGAAAAACCAGCCGCATATTGCCATGTTATATGAGTTTTATCGAACTGCAGGGGTGCATGGACAGCATAAGCAGTTGGCAAATGTAGATGTTGATGCATAAAAAGAGTGGCTTTTTCTCCCAATTCTCCGTTAACCGTTACGTCCCCACGGTCAGGGTGCTGGAAAGAGCCTGAAAGAGTACCGGATAAATCAAGATCGGCATCCAGCAGCCGTGTCTTTAACTTCTGGAAAGAAAACTGATTTGGCTTCAGCTGAATTTTGCCGGAGGACAAATGGAGCACTTCAGGAAGAAGCGTCGTATCGATTGCCACCTCCCTGACCTCGCCAGAGCCGGTCAACTGCCATTGGTCAGACTTATCATGCGGGCTTTTCAGTTTCAGTGCAGAAAAGTCCAGAGACCCTTTCACACCTTTCAAATCGGCCATGACCGCTTTCAAGACGTCAAATGACGAAACCCACGGATAAAGCTCTCCTAAATCCATGGTCAAACTGCCGGAGGGGATATCAATGATAATGCCTTTTTGCCATTGAATATTGCTGGAAATGTTAGAAAAGGATGAATTGCCAACCCTGCCGTCAAGACCTTCTGTGCTGACCATATTTTCTGTAAACAAAAGCTTGCCGCGACTGATTTTAATGGGAAAGGGAACCCGCTGATAGTCTGCCGAAAAATCCATCTCAGACACTTCAACTTTTGTATTAATTTCGTCCAGACTTTCACCCAGCACAAGCCTGGCCTTAGCCGTTCCCTTGAGATTTTTGATGAGAGAGAGTTCCTGAATAAACGCTTCGTCATGGTCAATGATTTTTTTTAAAACTGCCGGGACCTGATCCAATTGTGCGTTGAGCATGATGTCAAGATGAAACGTATCTTCGTCATCGACCAGACCGATTTTTAACGCCCCGTCATGGCCGGTGGTTTCTCCCAGCCTGGCGCTCGCCCCGGAAGCGTCGAGACGTCCTTTGGAAATTAATACATCACCGTTAACTTCAGCAAGCTGCATTCCGATATCATCGATTGATATATCTCCATTTTGCATTCGGCCCTGGATTATAATATTATCCAGATCCCCCAGCTCAACCAAATTTTTGCTTTTGGATTGAACGCTTATGTTCGGAATGCGGCCTCCCTTCAAATAGGAGAAAATGTCTTTGATGGTTTCATCGTCTCCACCCAGATCAAGAGCCGCCGTTCGGATCGCTTCAACATCCAGATCCTGGCCGGTCAAATCCAGACTGAACCCGGACCTGTTCGGATCGGCGAGCAATTGACCTGACAACTTGAGAGCCGGCTGGGCCAGGGTCAGGTCAGCCAGATAAAAAATCACTTTGTCATCATCCATTCGAAGACTTGCCTCTATCTTGTCACAATCGATTGTCACCTTTTTGCCAGTCCGGTTTACTGTCAGAGCAGGCTTGGTAACGTTTAGTTTCGCTTCAAAAGAACGGGGGCCGATGAGGTTTAGATCAGCATGCAGGTCAAGATCACGGATTATAACTCTCTGTCGCCCTCTCCCGGCCAGGTCAAACCCTCCCTGAACAATGGTCAGCTCCAGGTTCGATGTGTAAGTTGCCAGGGGGGCAATGATTGCTGCCAGGCTGTCTGCCACGTTTATACTTGTATGGTTTTTTTCCGGAACTACCTTTTCCGGTGGTTCTTCAGGAAGGATCGCCTTAAACTCAGGCTCATAAAGATAAATTTTTGAAAACCGCAGCTGTCCGCCTAAAAGCGGAAGCAATTCAGGATAAACCTTCAAGGTCTCAATCTTGGCGACAGCCCGTTCGGGGACGGTTAAACTGATCTGCCTGATGGTCAGGTGCGGCAACGGAAGAATTGACAGGTTAGCATTATTATAATCAAGCTCACCGATATTTTTCCGGCTTACAGTCGTCTGAATTTTTCGTTTCAGGGCCGATGAATCAATTAGAGTCGGTACGAGTAACACAAAGGCCAAAAGCAGAGCAAAGAAGGACCCGAGTCCCCACAGGATTATTTTCTTACGCATTGTCATAAATATAGCTCAACTGAAAGCTGAAACGATTCACCCGCTCGGGTAAAATTATTCCTCAGTCATATCCTTTTTTATTATTTCAATATAATACTGTTTAAATAACACCGATAACAATCTGAGCTGTTATCTTTTTTGAACCAAGACAAAAATCCGGTTCACCGATTCTTCTGTTCCGGAATGATCAACGTTTCCTTTGTTAAATCAACGACGATTTTTTGACTGTTTTCACCTGCTTTGGCTTCCGAGATGACTATTTTCAGCGGCCGGCCACCACTTTCCGTAATAGCA
>JAJRPH010000159.1 GCA_024280875.1 Deltaproteobacteria bacterium
CACCCTGCGGCCGTTTCCATCAATGAAGGAATACCTCTCTTTTTCTGCAAAGCTTTTGCTGGCCTTTGGTTTTGTGTTTGAACTCCCGCTGGTGATCACTTTTCTGGCAAGAATCGGCCTGGTAACAGTTGATTTTCTTAAAACAAACCGGAAATATGCTGTTTTGATATTCTTTGTCGGGTCCGCGATTTTAACCCCCCCGGATGTGGTCACCCAGGTCATGATGGCAGTGCCGATGCTGATACTTTATGAAATCAGCATCATAGGCGCCCGTATCTTCGGCAAAAAAGCGCCCGAGGAAGAAACTTCTGATAAAAAGCAGTAACCTTTTGCCACTGCTCATGGAACGTTATATTTAATGGCATTTAATTAAACCACCAAGATATATTCCAGCAATGACATCTGGGATCCTCTGGAGGCATAGCCCCATGAGCCGGATGTAAAAGCGCTCCTGCACATGGCAGTGGTATGGAATATCCCTGCTGCCACCAACAGGGCAACAGCCGATTTTATATTCTCATCACCGTTCATGGGACAACCTTACCAGCGTGTTGTTCCGGACTACAGTGAGCACCTGAACCGAATGGATAAAAAAATATGAAAAAATTGCATTGTTTTAACAAGAAAAAATCATATATCTATATTCACGATAAATATTTTGTTTCTGCCTGTATGATAAAAATCCAAAATCAATATGATCACCAGGGGAATTACCAATAAAAAGATAAAAGGTTAAAAGCGATCCAATGACTGAGAAAATCCAAAAAGCATTTGTTGTATACTGCTCACCAGCAGGCAGCACACGTCACGTCAGCCGTATTATTGTCAAAAAACTTCAGGAAATGGAAATTGAGGTCATTGAATGTGACTTAAGCAAAAAATTCAGTGAAACATCCATTATCACCAAAATCAACCGGGTCAAAAGTAACGCCTGCCTGTTTGTCGGCTCGCCGGTCTATGTTTCCCACGCGATCCCTCCGGTCATGAATTTTATTGCCCGGCTCCAGAAAAATCCTCATATGCCCGTAGTCCCTTTTGTTACATGGGGCGGTGCGACAAGCGGTATTGCACTTTATGAAATGGGCAAAGCCCTGACTAAAAAAGATATGAGGGTTGTCGGAGGGGCAAAAATTCTGGCCCGGCATTCCATGATGTGGCAGATGGAAAATCCGCTCGGCGAAAACCATCCGGACAAAACAGGCGATCAGATGATCCAAAAAATGATCACAGGCATCTGCGGCAAATTATCCGACGGAGGCAACGGTTCGATTGATCTGTCGGTCTTGTCTTACTATCCGCCGGACATTGTGGCGGAAATGAAAAAAATGACACTCAAAAAAGCTAAATCCCATATGCCGAAACGGAAAGTGGATGAAGATGCATGTACCGAATGCAAAGAGTGTTCATCCGTTTGTCCCACGGATGCCATCTCCTTTACCCCGTATCCTGAATTTGAAAAAAATTGTATTTTCTGTTTCAATTGCGTGAAGATATGTCCTGAAGATGCCATTCAAGCGGATTTTTCAAAGGTAGAAAAACGAATCAAGGACCGGGCCGAGCTGTTCAAAGAGACCCCTCCTTCACAGATTTTCATTTAATCTAAACTTTTTTTGTCACTATCTGTTAATTCGCAGGAGTATCCCGTGAAAAGCAAAATCACCCGTGCCATTGCCTTTAAACATGAACCGGTGGCCGTCATTCTCACGGACAAGAAACCTGAGAGGGCCAAACAATTTAAACCGGGCAAATGGGGGTGTATCATGTTTCTGCTGGCTGCGGCCAGCAGAGGAGAAACCGCCGTATTTGACCGCCAGACATTTGGCTGCCAGGGCGGCGGAACAGGCTTAGGGTTTGGCAATCAGTATAAAAATTTCCCCGGCGGAGAAGACTGCTTTTCATATTTTTTATCCGTGGGCAACAGCCAGTGAGAAACCGGCCGACGGATGGGAGATACCGTGAAACACTTTCTCCGGCCCGAAGCCCTGAACCACTTCATGAATGGCGAACGGTATATAAAAACCCCTGAGCTGGTTAAAGACTTTGTCAGCGATCTGCCTTTAACTTTAAGAGAAGATCATTTTAAACCATGAAAGATGAAAAAAAATCATTGCGCTTTCAATTGTTTTCGGATTGCTCGTCTGGATTGTTGATGCAGTTTTAGATTTTTATTTTTTCTATGAGAGGACATTCTGGGATCTGCTCATTTTTGATGTACCGAAACATGAATTGTATATACGGTCGCTCATACTGACATTCTTTATAATATTCGGTATTATTATTACGAACATTATGGCAAAGCGTAAGCAGGCCGAAAAGGCGCTATTACTACATCAAAAACAGCTAAAGGCGATCACTAAAATTGCGGCGTTGGCAAATATCTACGCTTATTATAGAAGTAGTCCTCAGAGAGTTCCTGAAAGGCACACTCGAAGCGGTGAATGCATCGGCAGGAATGATATTTCTGAAAGATCCTGTTACCGGATGCATGTCGAGGGGAGCCTCCTTAGGTTTATCGAATG
>JAJRPH010000160.1 GCA_024280875.1 Deltaproteobacteria bacterium
GGTTAAGGTTCTGTCCATGGGAAAAATCGGGATGATGGGTGGGAAGTTATTTCCCCTGGAATGGAAGATGGCCAAAGCGGATGCATCCGATGAATATACAAAGCTTGTGTATGAGTTTATCCATTTTAACATTGATCTTTCCGAACATATGTTTACGATTTCAAATTTAAAGAAACCGGGACGGTAGTTTTTAATGATAACCCCAAAGATCAGCCCAAAAATCAGCCCAAAAATCAGCATGGACATGAAAATGGCCTGGCGGAATGTGTGGCGGAATCCCCGGCGCACATGGCTGACCATCAGCGCCATTTGTTTTGCGTGCATGGTACTGATTTTTATGCTGTCTTTTCAGTTCGGCTCCTATGAAACCATGATCAATTCATCGGTTAAGATCAATACCGGTCATCTCCAGATCCAGGCAAAAGGTTATTTTGACAAAAAGAGCATGCGCAGGGTCATTGAAAATCCTGATCAGATCAAAGAGGTGATTTCCGGAATTGATCATGTGGAAGCATTTACAGTCCGTGCCAACACGTTCTCCCTGGTCTCTTCTAAATACAGGACTTATGGCGCCATGGTCGTAGGCATTGATCCGGTGCACGAGGCAGCGGTCTCCACGTTAAAGCAGCTGACCAGGGTTGGAGAATTCCTGCCAAATACGCAAGAATACGGTGGCGCTGATATGGTTTTGATCGGGTCCTTGCTGGCAAGAAATCTTAAAGTCGGAGTGGGGGATGAGTTAACGATTCTGGGGCAGGGGAAGGATGGCTCCGTGGCAGCCGCAATCCTAACCGTCTGCGGTATTTACGAATCCGGAATTGACGAGTTTGACCGGAATACCCTGCACATACCGATCAAAACTTTTCAGTCGATTTATTCCATGGGAGATGCGGTTCATGAAATTATTATTAATGTCATTTCTTTGCGCGATGTTTCGATGGTAAAGGCTCAAATTATCAACAGTTTAAAGAATATCCCGCAAGGGGAGGCGCTGGTGGTCATGGACTGGGATGAGCTGGTGCCGGGCCTGACCCAGGCCATCCGTATTGATCTGACCATGGGTATTATCTTCTGGTTTCTGTTGGTGGTGGTGGTGGCGTTTTCGATTCTCAATACATTTTTGATGGCAATTTTTGAGCGCACCCGGGAATTTGGTGTCATGATGGCCATCGGTACAACACCAAAACGGCTGGTAAAGCTGCTGCTGTATGAATCCAATTTTATGACCATTGTCGGGGTGGGGCTGGGGATTATCATCGGGTGCGGGATAACGATGGTTTTTCAGATTTACGGAATCGATATGTCCGGATCCTCTGAAATCTTAAAGCAATATGGAATGTCCGGGCGGATTTATCCGCGACTGAGTATTATTACCGCATTTGCCGGACCGGTCCTGGTTTGGTTGGTCACCGTTGGTGTTGCGCTGTATCCGGCAATGAGAATTAAGGGGCTGAGGCCCATTGAGGCGATGACTCATATATGAAAAGTGATTTCAAAATACCGTCTAACGTCAGATGGCTGTGTTGCAAGCCTCTTTAAAATGCTCACATGCCGGAGCATGCTGCGCTTTTGCATCGTCTTGCGCCTTGCCCTCAGCCGCGATCCGGCACTCTGAAAACACTTTTATTTCAGCTTTAAAACCAGATACCATAGGATAAAAATCAATGGAACTGCTTCTTGCATGGCGTAATATCTGGCGAAATCCGAGGCGGACGGTAATTATCATGATTGCCGTCATCATCGGCATCTGGACGATGATTGCGTTAACGTCACTGATGCGCGGCATGGTAAATGACATGTTTGAAAACGGTATTTCAACCCTGACCGGTGATATTAAACTCTATGCTTCCGGATATCATAATGATCCGTCAATTGAATATCGTATTGATGATCCAAATTCAGTAATGTCAGAAATAGCAAAAGCATTGCCCTATGACTCAAAATATGCTGCCCGCGTACGAGTCAATGCCATTGCTTCAAATGCCCGGCATTCCATCGGGCTTACGCTGGTGGGGATTGATCCGGACAAGGAGGCGGGGGTGTCATTTATCGGCAATGGGGTTGTTGGCGGCCGCATGATATCCGAAGATGATAATAACGCCATTGTCATCGGGCAAGCCTTGCTGGAAAAGTTTGAAACCCGAATCGGTCACAAGCTGATTCTGATGTCTCAGGATTCACAAAATGAAATTGCTTCCAGGGCATTTAAAATAGTTGGGGTATACCGGGCCAAACTGCAGTCAACGGAAAAACAGTATGTCTTTGCAAGTAAACATTCGGCACAAAAGATGCTGGGGATCGGAAATGGTGTTTCCGAGATTTCTATTGTAATAAATGATCATGAAAAATACGAACAGACCGCTCAGAACATTAGAGCAATTTTAAAGAATTCTGATATTGAAGTTTATACGTGGAAAGATCTTTTGCCCATGCTCAAGGCATACATGGAAATTTTTGACGGGTTTGTTGTGCTATGGTATCTGGTGGTATTCGTTGCCATGGCGTTCGGGATAGTCAATACCATGCTGATGGCGGTGTTTGAGAGGATGCGGGAATTCGGCCTGCTCAAAGCGCTGGGAATGAAACCAAGCCTGATTTTGCGGTCTGTTCTGATTGAATCCGGCATTATCCTGATTATGGGGGTCATTGCCGGAAATTTGCTGGCGTTTGGATCTGTCATGATGGTTGCTGCAACCGGGATTGACCTTTCCGCACTGGCTTCCGGGTTTGAATATGTCGGCATGTCTTCCGCTATTTATCCTGAAATTCTTTTAAACGATGTGCTTCTGGCCAATGTGGTTGTATTGGTTCTCGGACTGGCAGTAAGCACGTATCCGGCGGTTAAGGCGTCACGGATTACTCCGGTTGAGGCCATGGCCCACACATGAGGGCTTCGCAAAAAGTCCAATTTCTATGTTGCGCTGCAGCCTTCGTCACTCAACGTACATTCGTACGCATCGCTCCTCAGGCTTTGCGCGCCTTGAACTTGGAGCTTTTTGCTTTGCCCTCTGGGCTGATTTTTTTTAAGATTTTATCATAATCAATTGAGAAACAGCATTGAATTTTTAAGGTCAGCGGGGAGAAAAGAATGCCGATTGTAGAGGTCAACGGAGTTGATAAAGTCTATCAGCAGGGCGATATTGAGATCCATGCCTTAAAAGACATCCACCTGTCGATTGCGCCCGGCAGCTTTGCCGCAATTGCCGGTCCGTCAGGTTCCGGTAAAACCACTTTACTGAATATGATTGGCGGCCTGGATCTGCCGGACCATGGTGATGTGATTGTAGACGGGTGCCATTTTAGTGAAATGAATCAGAGCCAGCTTGCGGAACTGCGGTTGAACCGGATCGGTTTTGTATTCCAGTCGTATAATTTAATTCCTGTGCTTTCTGCGGTGGAAAATGTGGAATATGTGATGCTGCTCCAGGGCGTTGAAAAAGTAGAGCGCCGTGAGCGTGCGATGGCAATGCTGGATGAGGTGGGTTTAAGTGAAAAGTACCATAACCGGCCGTCAGAGCTCTCCGGCGGGCAGCAGCAGCGGGTGGCGGTAGCCCGCGCGATTGTCTCAAATCCTGCCATTGTTCTGGCTGATGAACCCACGGCCAACCTTGACTCCAAGACCGGTGAAGGATTGCTGAAGATTATGGCCGCGATGAATGAAAAACGGAATGTGACGTTTATATTTTCAACCCATGATAAAATGGTGATGGACTATGCTCATCGACTGGTGCTTCTTCGTGATGGGATGATTGCCGATGATGAATTTAAATAATTTTAAAAAAAACATCTCTATTGTTTGTATCCGTCTGTGCATGTGCGTTCCCTTCTGTTTTGTCCTTTTTCCTTCAACCTCTTTAAGCATGGAACTTGCCAGCCAAAACCCTTTTTTAACGGACTGGGGCGGACATTTAAGATTGCGGGGCACCGTCTCTTTTCCGGAAAATAATTCCCGATTGGATTTATTGCACCATGACCGGCTCCATGACGGCGCATTTGAATTCCGGTTGAAAAACAATACCGGGTTTGCTGACTGGCTTAATTTTGATTGCCATTATGAAATGATCGGCACCGGGGGTGAGATGCGAAAGACGCAGCAAACATTTTTGAAACAGTATCCGGAAGCCTCTGGCCGTCTTTTTATGCCGGAAGGTGTTAATGACGATCGCCGGGTAATGGATTTAACCCGCACCATTTCATCTGATATTGATTATCTTTTATATCACCGTATTGATCGACTGAGTTTGTCAGCTTTTTCTGACTGGGGATCTGTTACGGTCGGTCGGCAGGCACTGACCTGGGGGAACGGATTTTTGTTCAACCCCATGGATTTGTTTAACCCGTTTTCACCGACAGATGTGGAGAGGGATTATAAAATCGGCGATGACATGATCACTGCCCAGGTGTGCACGGGCAATTCCGGGGAAATGCAGATGCTGTATGTGCCGCGACGGGATACGGAAAATCATGATATTGAGTGGGGGCAATCTTCGCTGGCGGCAAAATATCATTTGAATATCCATACCACGGATATTGATCTGATGGCCGGGAAACATTACGAAGACGATGTGGTGGGAGTCGGGTTTACCGGTTACCTGAAAGATGCTGTTTGGCGTCTGGATGCAACATATACATGGCTGGACGATGATTGTGATCGATCCGGTTTTTCAAGTATTGTGGCAAATATTGATTATTCATGGGTGTGGTTGAATAAAAATCTGTATGGATGGGTTGAATACTATTATACCGGCCTGGGGGAAAATGATATTCAAAAAGCATTAACCGATCCGGAGATTTTGAAGCGTCTGGAGCGCGGGGAATGGTTTACGCTGGGGCGTTCATACATCAATGCTCAGCTTCAGATAGAATGGCATCCGCTGGTCAACGGGTTTATCACGGTGATCGGCAATGCCCATGATTCATCAGGCATTCTTCAGCCGAGAATTATTGTGGATCCGACCCAGAATTTTCAAATCATGTGCGGCGGAAATATTTATTACGGGAGAACAAAAACCGAGTTCGGGGGCATCGAGCTTCCCGGAATTCAGATCAGGGAAGTCCCCGCGGATATGGTTTATATTTGGCTTTCCTGGTATTTTTGATGGTGTAGTAAAAGGGGCGGTGTAGGCGCAATTCGCCATCCAGTAATTCACATGA
>JAJRPH010000161.1 GCA_024280875.1 Deltaproteobacteria bacterium
CTCAAGATCACCGATGGTCAGGATCATGTCATTTGAAAGATACGTAAATTGACCGTCAAACCCCATTTTAACCAGATCCTTAATCACACCGTCTTTAATGTCCAAATTAAGCCTGAAGTTACCTTTATGGATACTCATGTAATCGGTGAGCGTCTCCCTGATCCGGTTTTCGACAAACAAAAATACATCCGCCGGCGCATCATAGGACACCATTTCATAGGCACTGGGCATTAAATTAAATTTTCGACCGTAGAAAAAATCGGCTTTTCCAAACACCGCTTTTCTGCCGATGCGAGTGGGTTTTAAATAGATGTTGGTCATGCCGGCGACTTTTTCACCGGAATCGTTCCGGCCAAAATCGTTCCGACCGGAAGGGCTCCGACAAGAAGATTCTGAAAGCCCAAGTTGATTGAGAATATAATCTACTCCCTCCACCAGATTCATAACAGGCGCTTTAGTTAAGAATTCCTGTTTGGCTGCATTTTTTATTTCGGCTTTATCCGCCATGAATGTCTCCTGTTGAAACGGCCGGTTAATCAATTAGAAGCCAACAATAATCCTGCCTTTGCATGGAAGCTTCCGAAGGAAATATATCCATCAAAACTTTATCAGCGTCTAAAAAAATAAGCATAAATATTAAATAGTTATAGTTATTAGTGTATTTTTAAAGTATTCAATACAGGCGTTAACATATTTTTCTCAAGTTTTACAGTTTCTCTTTAAATCACCTTGATTCCTCCGTCGTCATCCAAATCAACTTCAATGAGACTGATTTTAAATTTGATTCGTTTGACCAGGCTCCTGTCATCAGCTGAAAACGGGAATTTAATTTCCCGGATTTCCCCGCTTTTAAGCCGCTCATCTTTTATTAGTTTTGATGGAAAACCAGATAATATTTAGTATTATGGATAAAATTAAATCAACTGTGCTGGAAATCCTTGTTGGAATTTCTTTCTGACTCTGCGGTATCGGTCCTGCAAGCAATTTGAGAAAAAATTAGAATCAGAATGTGCAAGGTCATCTATGACGAAAGACAAAACCGAGATGGAGGGCACCACCATTATGATTAACAGACAATCAATTAAAAGATGGAAAAAATATTCGAACAGATCCGCCGCAATCCACATCTGCATCCTCGCGCTTGCCATGACCATTGCGCTTTTAATCCAGGATACAATGGGGGATTTTTACAGCTCCATGTTCGTTACTTCAGGCGTGTTCGGACTGGTGATGTATCTGGCCGGCATGATTTCCATTGTGTTGTACAAACCATTATTACCGGTGCCTGTTAAAACGGATTAAAGCGCTGCGCCAATATGGAAATTAGAAAGAAACAGTGTCAAACCTTGAATTGAGAATTCAATATACTCTACTGAATAAAAGATAAATTTATTTTCACTCAGTTCACTTCAGCCGACAAAAGCTCAACTGATGCCGCCTGCCTGGCAAGCCAGTTCCAGTTGCGTTCCACTTCTTTCTGGATTGCGTCCAAAACATTGCTGTACTCCGGCTTGCTCAGATGTTTGAATCTTCCCTGAAGAAACATCCATTCAGTGACCGGCACCTCTTTTTTGGGCGTATAATTAATTTTATACTCACCGTCAATCACTTCATAAAGGGGCCAGTATTTTGACTCAACCCCCAGCCGTGCCACTTCGACCGCCATGTCCGGCGCGATCTTCCAGCCGGGAATACACGGGGTCAGCAGGTTGATAAATGCCGGGCCGTCAAGTTCGATGGCTTTTTTTAGCTTTTCAGACAGATCCACCGGATCATGAATGCTGGCCTGGGCCACATATCCAATATTATGAGCCACCATGATATGCGTAAGATCTTTACGGTTGCCCTGTCGTCCGTAACTTTGTTCGCCCGCAGGGGTAGTGGTGGTGGCAGCGCCCATGGGGGTTGCGCTGCTTCGCTGGACACCTGTATTCATATAAGCTCCGTTGTCATAACAGATATAAACCAGGTCATGGCCTCTTTCCATGGCACCGGAAAGGGATTGAAGGCCGATATCATAGGTGCCGCCGTCGCCGCCAATGGCGATAAACTTATACGGTTTGGTTATTTTACCGCGTTTTTTAAGCGCACGGTACATGGTCTCCACACCGCTCATGGAAGCGCCCACGTTTTCAAACGCTGTATGAATCCATGGAATTTTCCACGCTGAATACGGAAAAATAGAGGATGCCACCTCCAGACAGCAGGTGGCATTGCCTGCCACAATTTCATAACCGTCGGTCACCCGTGTAAGCATTTTGGTAAATATGGGTACCGGACACCCTGCGCACATGCGATGCCCGCCTGCAAAAGCGCCCTCTTTTTTTGCCATTTCCTGTAAGCTGGGCATAATTAACCTCCCCTGACCTTCAAATAATCAAACATCTTTTCCACCTTGCCGGTTTCAAGATATGTTTTGTTTTCATCAAAAATATCATGGATATCAGACATGAACAGCTCCCGGCCGCCCAGGCCAAATATCCGGTTATAAACCATCGGTTTTTCCGGAGCGTCAAACAGCGAGGTCCGTATTTCGACAAACAGCGGGCCATAGGCCCCCATGCTTTCCGAACGATCCAGAACCGTGACGATTTTGACATTTGCCAATGCGGCCGCTATTTCTTCGTACGGAAACGGCCGGAATGACCGAATTTTCAAAAGCCCGACCTTGTCACCTGCTTCCCTGCGCTCATCAATCACCTCTTTGATTTCCCCGCAAACTGAGTTGATGGCAATGATTACTCTTTCGGCGTCGTCTAAACGATAAGACTCAAACAGCTCGTATTTTCGTCCGAAAACGGCTGCGAATTCCTCGCTGACTGTTTTAATCGCATCTTTTGCATTTTTCATGGCCATATGCTGGGCCCGTTTATGCTCTATGTAATAATCCTGAAGGTCCAGCGCCCCCCAAGTTGCCGGGTGCTCCGTATCAAGGACCGGATATGTGGTTTCAAATTCCCCGATAAACGCCTTAACCTTGTCATCATCTTCCAGCTGCATGGTCTGAACGCAGTGGGAAATGATAAACCCGTCCATGCAGACCATTACGGGCAACCGGACATCCATATTTTCGGCGATCTTAGGGGCCATAATCAGGTTGTCATAGGCTTCCTGATTATTTTCGGCATACAGCTGAATCCAGCCTGCGTCCCTTGCGCCCATGGAGTCGCTGTGATCCGCGTGAATATTAATCGGCGCAGACAAGGCGCGGTTGATCAGGCTCATGACTATGGGCTGACGCATGCTGGCGGCAATATAGAGCATTTCCCACATCAGGGCCATGCCTGCGGAGCTCGTGGCGGTCATCACCCGGCCGCCGGCCGCAGCCGCGCCGATACACGCGCTCATTGCACTGTGCTCGCTTTCCACGGTAATCATTTCAGTCTCTACTTTTCCGTCCGAGACAAACTGGGAAAAATCCTCTATGACCTGGGTGGATGGCGTTATCGGAAACGCGGGGACCACGTCCGGATTGATCTGACGCATGCATTCGCTCATTGCCCCGGCACCCGTTATTGCTAATATTTTACTCATGGTTGTCTCCGATTGTTTCAATGTTCTTCTTTTATATAATCAATCGCTATCTTCTTGCCTTTTTTATTAACCGGACACTCTTTTGCGCAAAGCCCGCAGCCCTTGCAGTGATAATAATTGATGCTTTCAATCTCTTTTCTGGGCGACCCTTTTTTTGTTTTGCCGTCTTTTAAAATAAAGGCGTCTTCGGGGCAGAATATCCAGCAGTTTAAGCAATTGATGCAGTTTTCTTCCATCCATACCGGCCGGGAAGTCCGCCAGGTGCCGGTTTCATAATCCGCAGAATTGCCGCCGTCAGCCACGACACCACCAATGGGCAGCTCCTGCCAATCTTTTAATCGGTATTTATCTTTCATATCTCATCCCCTGATTCGTATCCCAGCCGCATGGCCTCAAGATTTTTTAGGACCAGCTCGGGTCCAAGCATTTTTGCAAACACATGTTCTGCTTCTTTAACAAGCTGATCAATGGAGATAATATGGCCGGCGGCTTTAGCAAATGCCCCCATCATAGCGGAATTGGGAATCTCCTTTTTAAAAAGCTCTGTTGAAATTCGGTTTGCCGGAATGGTGAATACTTTCTGGGTATCGGCTTTTAAAAGCGCTTTGATTTCTGTGGCCGGCCGCCGGGTATTGACTATATAACGGGTTTCCGGTTTCACGCCGGAAATAATCGTGCCGCTGCCGATCAGCGTGGGATCCACCACAATCACGACATCCGGATTCTGAACCGGTGTGTGTATACGGATTTCATGATCTGAAAACCGGTTAAACGCCCTCAGCGGCGCACCGCGTCTTTCAGGGCCGTATTCCGGAAACGCGACCACGAATTTTCCGCCTCCCTGCACGGCTTCACCCAGGGATTTTGCACCGGTCACCGTTCCCTGACCACCGCGGCCATGCCATCGGACTTCATAAAACTTTGACATCATTTCCTCCCATAAACATAATATCAACGCCCGACAGACAACCCTGCCGGGGATTTTTTTACATAGCCCGAATAAATATAATAATTTACCGCAAGAATCAATCATTTATTTAAGCCACTGAAAGTACAGCATTACTGTTCAGGCTTGCCAGGCACACAGCAGGCGTGATGTTCATTAATGTTTTGAAAATCAGTTATTGGGGAAAAATATTTTAGGCGAGCCGGGATATATAAATATCAAAGTTGACATAGAGGGCATAAAGCACTCCCCTACATGGGAGTTAAGACATTTTCCGCAGGTGCGAGGTTTGTCCCCATCCTGCGTCCACTGTTTTATCTGCTTTTGGATAAAATCGTGTTTTTTGAAAATTTATTGGTGCTATGAAATGCACCCTACAATGGTGAGGAGTTTGTGATCTGTGCCCTATTCTATTCTTTGCAAGGCAAAACCCCGGGCGTCTTTGACCAGCACAAAAATCACGTCCCGGTTTTTCCCGGGCATGAAGGAAAAATCCAGAATATCTTTTGAAAGTTTTTCAGATTCCCATGTCTGACGGATATACTGACCTGTCCATTTGACCGCAACCAGACTATCCCTGGCCTTTTGATCCGAAATGATATTCTTCAGTCGTTTGATATTCCAATCAGCCTCACGCTGTTTGTTAATAGTGAAGATTTGATTGTCATAATTTTGTTTCAAAAGAAATCGCCGGGGCGCAGAATGTTCTGTAAATGTTTTTTTATTATCAAATCCGCCAATAAATTCTATATTTTCAAGCTTAATCGGATAGGAAACGATGTTGAAACCGCCGTAGCTCGTATCCGATACAGCCACCACTTTCGCCGTGGCACTGTTATAGACGGTTATAAGATTGGATGGTTCAAGGATCATGAGATTGTCCGGAAATTCAGGAATAAAACTAAATTGATAGACGGAATAAATCCCCGCTGCCGGCGGATATACCTCGGTGGATATATCGCCGCTTTCCTTCAGGCGTATTTCAAAAATTTCTCCGGTATAAGATTCATATTCCCCTTTTTTCTGACCGAGCAATACCGGATTGCCCCCACTGCCAGGAATCACCCGCAGGTAATAGGGCAAATTTCCGGCCAAAAGCGCAAGGCGATTTTCCTTAACACTCAAAATCATGGAGCTTATCTTCGTGGTCCGGGCATCGAGCTCAATTTCCTGTCGGCCCATGGTCACAATCAACTCGTCAAGCCCATCTCCGGTCAGGTCCATGGTATGCAGGTTCAGGTCGATCAGCCCCTCTGTTTTGAATTCATACGCATATGCCGGTTCCAACTCATCTGCGCGGCAATGGAATATCTGAATTTTGTTATTGTTAAGTAATGCGAATTCCAGCTCTTGGGTATCGTCTATCTGGCAGATGACCAATCGGTGAAATTTTTCCGGAAGCCGCAGGAGCTGGCGGGTGGACTCCGGGTCGACTTCTTGAAATTTTTTTGCTTCTTTGTTCTGAACCTGGGAATCCTGATTTCCCTTTGGCCGGAACTTGCTTACTTGAAAATCCGCATCGATTAACTGAACAGAGGAAAACATTGTCGCCCCGGAATACAGAGACTGCAGTTTTGTCGTCAGGCCGTTGTCTGAGCCTTCCAGACGCAGGAAAACACCATATTTATCGTCTGGCGCCCTGAACTTGGGCGAATCAAGTTCCACCACCTCATAATTTTTCCTGATGAATTCCTGGAGCAGTTTCTGGTATGGCTCAAATCCATCTTTGGTTTCAATATTGGAGTAAAGATAGATAGTTGGGGAGACGGGAACGACGATCGGGTCTCCCTTTCCCGGTTTTTTTTCGCCCCATGCCGCGATCTGTCGGGCAACATATGTATGATTGACCAGACTCTCTATTTGCAAAACGCCGATTACCGGAAGCAGATAAACAGGCATTTCGGCCTGTTGTTCCAATACCAGCACTTCCTGTCCTTTTACCAAAGAAAGATCATTTTGGGGAAACACGAATCGATTCTTATTTTTTGCCGAAATATTTGCCAGCACCTGGTATTGATCCGGAAAGGATTGATGTAAATAATTCATAAGCAGCTGGTAATCGGGACCATCCGAAAAAGCCGGGGGGGCCGCTGCAACAAAGCAAAAGAACACAAAAATTCCAATAAGCCTTTTTTTCAACATGTTTGTCCGTCCTGTATGTTGCATTAACATGAAGTTACGAAAAAAGGCCGGTTATTCCGGCCTTTTTTCGTACATCAAAAAAGATCAACATGATTTCAGGTTAAAAGTTCCATTTAAATTCCACGGTGTCGAGAAACGCCATTTGGTCAAAATCGTCTCCACGCAGATCCTGGACTCCGTCGCCTGGATCGAACAGAGAAATCACATTGCCCAGTGAAAAGTTCTTGGTGAAATGATAGGTGACCTGCAAATCAAGTTCCAGGCCCACTGCATCGTCTATACTGATGTTGATGTTTTCAACATCAGCAGTTGGATCGTCCGCTAACATTTTGCTGCGTGCAGCAGCCGTTTGAACATCCTCAAGCGCACCGGTATCTGCATACCAGAAATACATGAATTGCGCCTTGTAGGACCACTTGTCCATAGCGCCCTTGGTTCCGATGCCCAGGTTATACATCCCCGGACTGTTGCCACTGGCTGAATTGCTGATGCCGCCATACCCATTATCGCCCTTAGTGCCACCCAGCGTATCAAAGGTGTTGCTGTAAAGATGACTGCCCAACGCCGGGACATATCGGTAAATAAACGCATTTTCCATAACAAAAGGTCCGGCATAACGGGAGATATTGGTAATCGGGTTAAAGGCTTTAATCTTGTCATCCGTGGCATCGTCATCCCCGGAAATATAGTAACCGCCGAAATAGGGATTAAACATATCAGCAGCAGACACTTCGATGGAGGCAAACCCAGCGAAAGCGGAAATATCGGCATCGCCGCCGGTTGCAGTAAAATTATCCTTATCCCCATAAGCATAAACGAATTCGGCTTTTGGCGCAAGATTGCCCAATTTACCAAAGACCTGCATGCCTAAGTAATGAACTTGAGCATCCCTTGTTTGGTTATCACTGAAAGCATAAAACGGGCTGATTTTCATATCCCCTGCCGGAAAAGCTATTTTTGCGGAATATACCCGCCAGTCAGGAGAATGAGCACCTGGTGAATTATCTACTCTATCATATATGATTAAATTCAGGACTTCCCAGCTAATTCCATTTGAACTCCCTTTAAATCCGATATAAGGGTGATCATCCCCGTAAAGCACGCCACCTGTTTCTATATCAAGCCATTTGGTGTTCCAGCCGGTTTCAACCGTCACCGGCAGGCCATGAGCTGCAAAATCGTAACTGAATTCCAGCTTTTCAACAGCAAAGTCTTCGCCGGTCATGCCAATGTTGGTGCTGATTTCTCCGATACGGGCCCCTCGGTCCGCATTTTCTTTATCCAAGGCAAAATCCGATTCCAGAATCGCCAGAAATTTAAAGTTCTCCCCGCCGCCCTTTACACCCAGACGGAATTCATTTCTAACCGTCATATCATCATCGTCAATAAAACCACTTTCATCAAGCACCCAATCCATGCCGGTGTCGGCATCATTAAAATCCAAATTGTTCACAAAATGCGGGAACGTTTTTAAACTGCCGAAAATTTGAATGTCCACGCCTGGTTTTGCCGGTGTGACCTTGCCCATCTCAATTTCGGCTAAAACCGGGCAGGATAAAAATAGTAAAGCTGATAGGATGAAACACATAATGACTGAAAATTTCTTCATTGAGCCCCCCTCTTTATAATTAGAATTTTCTTTCAAAAAAACATCCTTTTCAACACAAGCAATTTTTCCCATAGGCAATACTCCTTGTTCTGTTTAGGTTAAGTTTAGGCTATATTTAATCAATCCAATATAGTTCATATAACGATAAAATTTGATTCTGTCTATACTATTTGTTTTGTTCTCCATAATTTCAGGATAATACACTATGTGCAAAAACGATAAAAGGATGAATATCCTTGACGCTTGCCGTCTTGTTTTGCTAAATATTAGTGTCTCATCAACTCTGAACTGACGCATATTACTTGTCCTTTTTCGCGCCTGCATTGTTACGACTTGAGTCGTGTAGCCCCACTATGCTCAACAAGTCGCGCCTTGAAGGCACAAAAAATTACGGCGCGATCTTGTGTCATTTCATCATTGACGAGACACTATCCAAAATCGGCTGAAAAATTATAATGGGAGTTAATCTATGGATTTGAACGCTTACTGCCCTGATAAAATCCTGCCACCGGAAAAAGCGATAAAAAAAATAAAGAACGGCAGCAGAGTTTTTATCGGCACCGGCTGTGGGGAACCGCAACAGCTCATCCGGGCCATGGTTGAAACCCTCTCCATTCAAGACGTCGTTATCTACCAGATGTTTTCTTCGACTTTTTCCCATTATGTCCATACGCCGGATTTTTCGGAACGATTTTCCCTGAAGCTCTTCTTTATCAGCCTGCATATGCGCCAGGCGGCCTTTGAAGGAAAAATCGATTATGTTCCGGCATATCTTTCTCAGATCCCTTCTCTGTTCGATTCCAAACAAATAGGATTGGATGTGGCGCTGATACAGGTCAGTCCGCCGGATCAACACGGCTTCTGTAGCCTGGGCATTTCCGTGGACATCACCGTTTCCGGCATGACCAACGCCCGGACCGTGATTGCCCAGGTGAACCCGCGCATGCCGCGCACATGGGGCGACAGTTCCGTCCATGTTGATGACATCGACTACATCGTCCTTTATGAAGAACCCCTGGTTGAAGCCCTGCCTGAGATCAAGAACCCTGAGATCGTTGAGCGTATAGCCAAATATGTAAACCAGCTCGTCGATGATGGGGCTACACTGCAGGTGGGTTTCGGCCACTTGCCGAATTCCATTCTGCCTCACTTGAAAGGCAAAAAGGATCTGGGCATCCATACCCAGGTGATCACCGACGGATTTTTGCCCCTTTTTGAGCAACGTGTCATCACCAACAAGAAAAAGTCCTACCTGCCCAACCGGGTGGTCACCTCCCTGTGTATGGGCTCGGAGCGATTGTACAATTTTTTGGACAACAACCCCATGTTCTATTTTCGGGGCTCGGATTTCGTCAACGACCCCAATGTTATTGCCAAAAACGACAACCTCATCTCCATAAGCTCCGCCCTTGAGATCGATCTCACCGGCCAGATCTGCACGGACTCCAAGGGCTACATTTTCTACAGCGGCATCGGCGACCAGGTGGATTTTATCCGGGGCAGCAAGATGTCCAAAGGAGGATTCTCCATTATTGCACTGCCTTCCACGGCGCAGAACGAGCAGGTTTCCCGGATTGTTCCCCACCTGAGTGAAGGTGCCGGTATTGCCACCACACGGGGTGATATCGACGTCGTGGTGACCGAATACGGAATCGCCGAACTCAATGGCAAAAGCATTTATCAGCGGGTTATGGAGCTGGCCCAGATCGCCCATCCCAAATTCCGGGAAAAACTGATCAGCGAAGCCAAAAAACGGCATTACATCTTTGGGGATCAACTGCCGCCCAGCAAGCAGGATCTTATGTTCCTGGAAAACTACAAGGCCCACATAGAGCTTAAAAGTGGTAAGACCGTGGAATTCCGGCCGCTTATGCCGTCCGATGAATTCGCTACCCGGAATTTCTACTACTCTTTGCAGGAAAGCACCATCTTTTATCGCTTTTTTTATAAACGCAAGGTTTTCTCCAGGGAAATGCTTCAGAAACAATGGGCAGCTGTAGATTACCATCAGAACATGACTATCATCGGTATCGTTCAGCGCGGCAAGCATAAGGATATTGTGGCTATCAGTTCGTACGGCACCGCCGAGGCGGCTGATCTTGCCGAAGTGGCTTTGGTGGTCAAGGAGGACTATCAGGGGATGGGACTTGGAAGCTATATGCTTCAGATGTTGGAAAAAATCGCCAAAGAAAATAAATACAAAGGTTTTACAGCCATCCTGCTCAGTGATAACAAGGCCATGATCCGGGTTTTCGAAAAGCACTACCCGAATGCCGAAATAAAACACGGCTTCAGTGAGGAAGTGGAAATTTACATGCCGTTCGATTAGGATACCTCTTTATCAATCTTCGTTTTTATGATTCCCCATAAAGTTCCTTGATCTTTTCTCTATCCGGCATGCCGTCGGATTTTAAAGGCAAATCGGATATTATTTCAACATAATGAGGCTTCTTGTAGCGGGCGATGCGCTCGCCCACAAAGGAGATGAGCTCGGCGGCTTCTAATGATTCGCCTGTTCTGAGCTGGCAGACAGCCTTGATCCCCTCTTTCCACTTAGGATCAGGCACCCCAAAGACCACCGTCTTTTCCACCGCCGGGTGCTGGAGAATAATTTTTTCCACCTCAGCGGGGTATACATTTTCTCCACCAGGCTTAATCAGCTCCTTTTCCGCCTTTCTTCCAGCGTAAAATAAAAAGCCGTTTTCGTCGAATCGTCCCATATCTCCGGTATGATGCCACCCACCCCGGAAAGTATACGAATTATCTTCGGGTAGATTCCAGTAACCCTTGAACACCAAGGGTCCTTTCACGACGATCTCACCCGGCTCTCCAGATGGAAGGGGCCTGCCATCATCATCAACCGTGCAGACATCGGCAAGGATGACGGGCTTACCGGCCGACCCCGGGGCATCGTTGTAGCGTCCGATGGTCGCCAACATTGAGGTTTCGGTCTGCCCGTATATACAATAGTAGGTCCCTCCGGTCATTTTCTGATATCTGTCAATATCTTCGGGGATGCCGAGCCCCACCACCGATCTGAGCGATGGGAGGTTGCGTTTTTCTTCTTCGGCGGCTTTCATAATGGAGGCGAGAATGGGCGGAAAATCGAAAAGCAATGACACTCCGAATTCTTCAATCAATCCTGCGGCTTTGCCTGCATCGAACTGGCTTATATTCACGTTCAGGGCACCGGCCTGAAATGCGGCAACGGCCATGAACAGTCCGCCCACATGAAACAGGGGCAAAAGGCTCAAATGGACGTCTTTTTCGGACAGGGCAAGGTAATAATCAAGATGCAGACACGCACACAGCATATTTGCGTGACTCAGCAGCGCCCCCCGGGGCCGCCCGGCAACCGCAGCCGTGTGGATAATCACAAAGCCGTCGTCACTCTTCACATCGGGCGTTCCAATCCTTTCGTCGCCATCGAGCAGGGAGGAGAATGCTTCAAAATCGCCGTTGTCAGATTTCAGGTTATAACACTTCTGTACTGACGGCAAATCCGAACGGCGCTCTGTGATCAGGTCCTGAAACTCCGCATCCGCAAACAAAAGCCTGGAGTTACAGTCGTTGAGATTGTAGCAGACCTCGTCGGCGCTAAGCCGCCAGTTGATTGGGAGTATTATCGCACCTACCGCAGCTGCCGCGCCATAGAGCAAAAAGTACTCTGTGCTGTTTTTCCCCAGCACTCCCAGCCGATCGCCTTTTTCAATACCCGCAGCTTTCAACCCGCCGGCGATAAGATCCACACGCCTTTTTACATCACCGAATGTCAACGTATGCCTGTCATCGACTTCGTACCATGCCTTTGTCTTTGGAAAAGCAGCGGCATTGCGCTTGATCAGGTCATAAAATGTAAATTCATATAGTCCCATAGGATATTTTCCTGTCCAACGCAGTTGGGTTCACGTACTATTTAACAGCCATAACCGGACAAGGCGCTTTCAAAATGATATATTGAGCTGTTGAGCCGAGAATGATTTTCTGGGCTTTTGATTTTTTTTTAATCCCGACATATATCAAATTGATATCGTTATCCTTGGCGAACTTGACAACATCTTCACCGGGAGACATGCCGCGCGCGAGTTGGTGGGTTTCGCACGCGACTTTCTGTTCCTCCATAAATTGTCTGGCCTCGTCAAGACTCTTTTCTATCCGCTCAATTTCTTTGAGCTTCTCTCCGGACCCGCCTTCCATGGAAGTTAGAATAAAAACTCTGGCGTTGAATATCCGCGCATGTTCCCGTGCCAACGAAAGGGCTTTATTGGAAATACCCGAGCCGCTATAACCCACTAAAATATTCATTATTTTTTCCTTCTCCGGGCGTTTTCGACCCCAGCAAATCTATCTTGTTTTTAAATCCGTTACATCCATCGTTTCCGCCGCTTATACGACTTGATTTCCTTAAATGACTTACGGCCGCCGCCCTGGGTCACTCCCATATAGAACTCCTTGACGTCCGGGTTGTTTTTCAGCTCTTCTGACGGCCCTTCCAGCACGATTTTACCAGACTCCATAATGTAGGCATACTGTGATATTTCCAGGGCAATCTTCGCATTTTGTTCGACCACCAGGATGGTGGTATTCATCTGCTTATTAATCAGCTCAATATTCTGAAAGATCTCTTTTACCAATAACGGCGCCAGGCCAAGCGATGGTTCATCGAGCATAAGCATCATGGGGGCAGCCATCAAAGCCCTTGCAATAGCGATCATTTGCTGCTCGCCGCCGGAGCAATATCCGGCCAGCCGGTGGGTGATATTGGACAGCCGCGGAAAATGCTGATACATCAACTCATGGTCTGCGCGAATTTTTTGCTGTCCGTCTTTTCGGATAATGGACCCTACCCGGATATTTTCATCCACCGTGAGATGTTTAAAAATACGGCGACCTTCAGGAACCATCACCGCCCCGAGTTTCACCACTTGCGTGCCCAATACGTTGGTGATGTCATCTCCCCTGAACTTGATGAAACCATCGCGGATAAACCCGTTTTCCGGCTTTAGAAGCCCACTGATGGCCCGCAAGGTCGTTGTCTTGCCCGCCCCATTGGTGCCGAGCAATGCAACAATGCTCCCCTCGGGAACATTCAGACTGACCCCCCTTAAGACCTGCACGATATCGTTATAAACGACTTCGATGTTGTTGACTTCCAGCAGCTGTTGCGTTTTATTTGTATCCATTAGGCACTTTTCTGTCAATAATGTCGATTGGATGATTCCCGGATAATCGGTATCCGGTCAGCCCCGCCCCGCTGTCCGCTGAAGCGGCCGCAGGGCGGGAGGCTGTTTTGGGTTAACCTTTCTTTTGAATTCACAGGATATTCGAATTATTTAATTTTGCCGGTATATACCGGAATAAACGGCGTGCCCACGGACTTGAATTTTCCGTTTTCAACGGCATACAATTGCAGCGAGTCAACCCCCTGATGATCATCTTTAGAGAAGGTCAC
>JAJRPH010000162.1 GCA_024280875.1 Deltaproteobacteria bacterium
AAACTCGTAAAAAGTTAGATTCCGATGGCAAAGAAAAAAGCTCCAAATTCGAGGCGCGCAAATCCTGAGTGATGATTTGTACTTAGCGTACCATGAAGAAACGAAGGTTGAAGCGCAACAAAGAATTTGGACTTTTTACGAAGCCATCAATATTTTTAATTATTCAATCCGCTTAAAAAAGCCTTTTTCATTCACAACCAATCCATCTCTGACCAGCAGTTCAAGGTTCTTTTGAATCATGTTTTTTTCAAATATATCCTGAACAATGGTTCCCTTAAGTTTATTGCCGTAAAAAGGGGATATTTCCGCCATCAGTTCAAGGGTTGCGCCCGGATCACACAAGTTAAAAATCTGCTGCCGATGCCGGTCAAACATATCCAGAAACCGTCCAAAGGCATCTTTGGCTGCAAGACCTGTGATTGGCGATTTATGGGAAGAACAGACTTGTTCATAGGGGAATGCCATCACCTTTCGAATGCCATCGATAAAAGGCTCAATGCTGCATTCCTGATTTCCGTACCACGGTCCGAATGAAGAAAAATCAATATCCGTACTCAACATAGTTTTGCTTTCATGATCAAAAAAACAATAATGATCATTTAAATGCCCGGGCACATGAATCGCCTCCAGCCGGATTGTTCCGAAATCGAGTATATCGCCGTTCCCGTAGCGGCCGTCCGGGTCCCGCAATGGCTCAATGTGCAATATGTTTTTCACAAATGCCGCCCATTTTTCCCCATCTTCCTGTGAGCCGGTTAATCGGGTTCCGAGCAGTAGCAGATCATTGACTTCTTCTCCGGTTTCTTTGGGCAGCATAAGATGACGATCCCGAAGTACGCCGTAACCGGCAATATGGTCCGGATGGGAATGACTGATGATCACCCGGTCAATACGCTTTTCCTGATCGATATCTTTTAATTTGTCAGTGCCGATGCCGGTATCAATAATTACAGTCTCTTTGCCGGTAATTAAAAACGCGTTGCAAAACGGAAAACGCGCGTTGTTGTCCCCTTCAATTAAATAAAGGTCTTTTGCCAGCTTGATCACATCGTTTCGATCGAACAGATTCAATTTTTCCCCACCCCCCGCACCGTTTAAGTCAAATCACGCCCCACTGATGTCTCTGAAAACCGATCCCCCTAACAGGTTATTGAAAAACGTCATGAGCGCCGCCAAGACAAGGCAAGGCAAGGCAAAATCCGACGAAAAAACGGAGTTAATGTCTATAAATGAACATTTTGAGACGAATTTTAACGCTGTATTGGCAAGAGCAATAGTTTTTCAACAACCTGTTAAGATTCCATCCGGATTTCCATTTCACAACCCTTACAATTTGCCTTTACAATAAATTTGCGGCCTTTTTCATCCATTAGAACCAGGGGTTCCGACAGGTCCGGTGATTTTTGATTTTTACGGCAAACTCCCAGCTGGAAAAGAATACAGTATTTTGAAATCATGACAGCTTTTCCGGACATATCATTTGCATTGGTACCGGAATCAACGGCAGGCTCGATTTCTTCCACCCGGTGACGACGGTAAAACGCAGCGGCTTTTTGGTTTAAGACATTGCCCCGAAAAGACAGCTTCTTTTCAGGATAGACAACTGTATTTTTTTCAATTGCCCCGAATGAAACCGGCCGGTTTTGTGCGCGCCGACAAACCAGTCGCTCAATCACCTGGCGGCGCATCTCATTTAAATTACGGGACGGAATAAAATAAGCGGTTGCTGTTTCGATTTTCACCTCTGAACAGACAAAGTCCGTGCCACCGAGTTTTTTCAGCTGCTTTTCAATGGTGGCGATTGCCATTTCTTTTTTGTCAGCCGGCATTTTTTCAATTTCAAAATCATATTGCGCTTCATTGCCATCTTCATCCCCGGCCCAGAGCATAAATCCGGCGTCGGTTTCAAAAAGCGTCAGACGAATTTTAATTTTCCGTGCCACACGGGTTTTTGTTAATATTTTTATAAACCGGTGGTCATGGTTCCGGTAAATGGTGCAGCCAACGGCAATTTTCTCCATTTTATCCGGGAAAATCCGGTTTTCCCCAACCTGATTTTTTTCCACGCGATTAATCGGGGTGCCTGTTAAACGATCCGCAGAGTCAAAAAAGCAGATGCCGTCTCCGGCGCAGAACGTTTCCGTCGCAGGCGTTACCGTAAAATAATCTTTTCCGACCCGGCTGACTGTTCCCATGCACGTGCCCAGGGATTTTGGCGTATTCAAAGATGCCATTTCCCGGTTCCGCTTTTTTATAAAAAAATCGGTAAATCCCCGGTTAAACGTTCTAAAGGGATCCGGGGTAAAATCAATATGGCTTTTTCCGGAAGAAGTTCTTTTAAGGCTGCGAGCATTTAACACCGCATCCAGCTTTTGGCGGTAATAACTGACCACATTGGCGATGTAGAGCTGATCTTTTAACCGCCCTTCAATTTTAAACGACGAAATTCCGGCGGCAATCAGGTCATCCAGATGTTCCGAAAGGTTGAGATCTTTCAGAGAAAGAAGGTGAGCGTCTGCCTTGATCATTTTCCCGCGGCCGTCAAAAAGAGTATACCGCTGGCGGCAGGGCTGGGCACAAGCCCCCCGATTTGCACTCCGCCCCCCGATGGCATAGCTTAAATAGCACTGCCCGCTATAACCGACGCATAACGCCCCGTGCACAAAGCATTCCAGCTCAATGGAAGTATGTCGCCGGATGTCTCCAATCTGCTCAAGGGAAAGCTCCCTGGCCAGTATGGCCCGCTGGAAACCGATCTTTTCAAGAAACGCCACCCGTGCCGGCGTGTGATTATGCATCTGGGTACTTGCAATCAAAGAAAAATCCGGCAAATCCATTTCCAGCAAGCCAGCATCCTGAATGATCAGCGCATCGACTCCGGCAGAATGCAGATCTTTAATTAATCGAACGGCAATCGGCAGTTCCGCATCGGTCAAAATCGTATTTAATGTTACGTAAACACTGGCCCAGTATTTGTGGGCATACTCACATAAGCTTGCGATATCTTTAACACTGTTTCCGGCCTTTTCCCGGGCTCCAAAACGGTCGGCCCCGATATAGACAGCATCCGCACCGCAGTTGATCGCCGCAATGCCGGAAGCAAAATTCCCGGCCGGGGCCAGTAGTTCAATTTTTTTTAGATTCAAAATTAATGGTCTCGTAAAAAATAGCAGGATAGCTAAGTTATCAAATTAACAATAATTCGGCAAAAACTGTATCGCAAGATGACTTTTTTTAATCGCCTTCTGCCGCATGTTTCGTGATTTCTTTTAATAATTCTTCGTCTATTGGTTTTCTAAACTCCACGTGAATCGTACATTCCTCAAACGGAAGCAGATGCACGGCAACGACTTTTGCGATTTTCGTAAAGTTTTTTTCACCCGTGCCTTCGCCATATGAAGCGGTAATTTTTATCCAGCTTTTATGGATATTGGCTGCTTCCTCAAATTTCAAATTACGCAGCATAAGGCAAAGCCCCCCGACGGCAATATCCACTATGGTTGTACCCGAAGAATCACCGACCGGCTTCCCTTCCCGGTCAATTCTCTGGACCCCACCCTTCAGATATACCTTCTGCCTTTCATGGGTTCTTCGCACATGCCCCTTTTTGTCATCAATGAGGAACGATTTTTTTTGTTTTTGACAATAATCAAATAATTTGGATTTGATTGCCGGATTGTCATTTAACATTTTTTCAAATACATGCCTTTCAAGATAACAGACTTCTGAATCCTCCAGCGGTGTCAGTGTGGTGGTATGATTTGTAAATGAAAAAAAAGTATCATTTCCGGCGATATCGCCTTTTTCTAAAATTGCAACTTCTTTGCTTTCTTTTTTTTCATTGTCAAAATACGTTAGTTCCAGCCTCCCGGATTGAATAAAATACAGCCGGTTGTCGTACTGTCCCTGTTCAAACAAAGGATGTTCTA
>JAJRPH010000163.1 GCA_024280875.1 Deltaproteobacteria bacterium
GAAAATGAGTTATTTGGAAGTCCAAATTCTGTGTTGCGCTGCATCCTTCGCGGCTTCATGGTACGCTAAGTACAAATCATTACTCAGGATTTGCGCGCCTTGAATTTGGAGCTTTTATACTTTGCCGTCGAAATCTGACTTTTTACGAGACTATCTATTTTAAAATTAAAAAAAAACGATAACGCCTTCAGCTCCTACGAAATAAACGCTTGATTCTGTCCTTTCCACGGACAGTGAGATCAAGCCACTTGCCGACAATCCGATTCCATCTCTGAAATTGCGCCGCCCTGGAACGTATTGACTCTTCCAGAATGAGCCGTGAGAAGAACTCTTCAGCATAAGCATAAAGTTTCATATCGTAGACATTGACCTCGCGCAACAGATCAAGCTCAGAAGGCGCAATCGAATCAATCCCCCTACGATTACGAGTTATATTTCTCCGCCTATAGTAGGGCATCCTCCTCCAGGCAAACTGGCTCTTAAGAGCCATGAGAGATTCGTCGAAGTACTCTACGAATCCGACAAAATCGATGTTGTGTTTCAGGTTGTGCATGGCTTGATCAAATTCCTTGTCGGTGCAGGGCGCCATGTCATTAACCACACCCGCGATCTTCTTCGTCTGGATATTCTTATCCCATGGAGCATAGTCACCCTCGTAATACTGTCGCAGGCTCAAGTCTTTCTGCCAGATCACAGAATATGCAAAAGACTTGTCATAATAATAGGCTGAAAGGGCACGGTCAATCGGATCCCTCAGAAAGGTAATGTACCTTGACTCACCGCACAAATATTCATGGAGACCGTAACGCCCGTGCCCTATGAGCACATGCACCTTGTGGCGTATCTCCTCTGGGAGGGCGATAAAACTGGGGATGTCGTCGGTCCGGTGAATCACCCGGACGAACTCGCTCGGCTTACCGTATTCCCTGTGCATGATGTCGTGAAGCGTACTTCCGCCACACTTCGGGATATGTAAAAAAATCGTGTTAGATCTCATCGTGATGCTCAGTTTCAGTGATAGTGAATCAACTTAAGGTGGCTAAATAGTCTTACACTATATTACCGAATTAATTTTATTAAGATTTTTCACCGCACCATCTCTCATGGTTGCAATCATAAATTTCCTGGAGGATATCAGAAACGTTCTTTGTCAAATTCCAGTTTGGATAATGTCGTCTGAACTTTGAGATATCGCTGATCCACCAAATATGATCCCCTATTCGATTGGTTTCAACGTAACTAACCTTCATTCTCGTTCCGGTAATTTCTTCGCACAATCGAATCGCCTCCGCCATGGAACAATTACTATAGCGGCTTCCACCAATATTGTACGCCTCTCCAGGATGGGGTTCTTGATAAAAATGATAAAAGCAGTTTATAAGGTCGTAACTATGGATGTTATCGCGGACCTGTTTTCCTTTGTAACCGAAAATACTATATTCGGCTCCGGTGACAGCGCACTTCATCAAATAGGCAAGGAATCCATGTAATTCAGCACCGGAATGCCTGGGTCCTGTAAGGCACCCCCCACGGAATACGCCCGTTTTCATACCAAAATACCGCCCGTATTCCTGCACCATCACGTCAGCCGCTACTTTTGAGGCGCCGAAAATAGAATGTTTGCAATGGTCCATGGACATAGTTTCATCTATGCCTTTTTCAAAGTACGGATGGCTCTCTTCAATTTCCCAGCGAGTCTCTAACTCCACAAGGGGAAGACGATTTGGATTGTCACCGTATATTTTATTTGTGGATGTGAAGATAAATACCGCATCATTAGAGTGTTTTCTATAACTTTCCAGCAGGTTAAGCGTTCCGTTAGCATTAACGGTAAAATCAGTATACGGTTCCCTGGCGGCCCAGTCGTGAGAAGGCTGAGCTGCCGTATGCACAACAAGCGAAATATCTGAAGAATATTCGGCAAAGATACGTTCAATCTCGTCCGCATTGCGGATATCGACATGGTAATTGACAAACCCCGGGCATTCCTTCTGAAGCGCTTCCAGATTCCAGCATGTTGATGCCTCTTTGCCAAAAAAGTACTTTCTCAAATCATTGTCGATTCCAATGATCTTAAAACCTTTATTATGAAAAAAACGAACGGTTTCTGATCCAACCAAACCGGCCGAGCCTGTAACAATACAAACAGTCATTCTTGTGCCTTTCGTTTCTAATGGATATTCAATTAGTTATCAGTGATAAATTCAGCTATTCTCTGTGGCCCTGAAGTATCAATCTTCACCGCTATCCGCTCCAGCTCATATAATTGATTAAGCGCTCTTAACACATCTATTCCTTCAATTGTCGAGGGCAAAACAATTCCAGCCTTATGATGCAGAATTTCTTGAGCCGTACCGGACTGAAGGGGGCCGATGTAGAGCACCGGAATACCGGTTGGCAGTATGCCGTAAAGTTTGCTGGGCACGCATATCCCCTCCCACTGGTCCTGCATGGTGATCAAATGCACGGATGCAGAGTGTATCAAATGTGCTGTCAATTCAGGCCGGACATAATCCATAATAAAAACATTGGATAGACCTGCTGCATCCAGTTCGAGTTCAGCCCTTCCACTACCCCGGCAAACGAAAACAAAGGCCCATTCATCATTTTGCTCAGCAGACAAACGAGCGGCTGCCACCAACTGTCTGTGATCATGGGCTCTGCCAATATTACCAGCATAGAGAGCGATTTTTCGTCCTGTCAACCCGCATTCGCGGATAAATCTATTTATTGGCCCGGGTACTGAATCCAATTTCCGAAAATCCCATGGAGGAACAGTTATCGTAGTGTTCTTTTGCCGGTTCCAATTACGATATTGCGATAATCGTTTTTTCTGTGCAACGTCCAGAGTGATAACACCGTTCAAATTTCTCAGCCCCAATTCATTCAATTCCTTCAAAAACTGATATACCAAACTATTCTCATTGATAACCCCCGCCGCTTTCAACGCCTCTGGATATAAGTCCATTGTCCACCAATAGACATACCGTTTCTTTCGCAGGAACAGGCTTTCAAGTCCGCCCAATACTGGTAAAAATGGCGGATCAGTCAGAATAACACAACAATCCCAGCTAATTTTTATACCATACAAGATGGCTCTGAACCAAAACAGCGGCCAGCGAACGATCTTCGGTCCGATGAGCCTTATACTGTGAATTTCGATATTACAGGCATCCGTTTCTGTTTCTGAAATCCCCTCATACGAATCCCGGCTGATAAGGACCGAAACAGTGTGGCCTCTTTCAGACAGTTCCTTGGCCAGATCTGATAACATCCGTCCTGTCGGGACCTGAGGATTACCGAAAAACCTATTGATAAGAAAAATCTTCAAACTCTGAACCTTGGGGTTTTATCCCTGGCTTTTAATATCATGGAATTAACCGGAAAAATTAGGGGAATGTGTGGCATTTTATCAGATTTCGCGTGTCTAATGATGGACTACAGAAAGAGCTATGCTAATTTTATTTTTGATATTTTTTCCGATTGCTTTAACTCATATACTTTCAAGCCAGTCATCGATTCATAAAGCATAAGAAGACGGCAGTAGGTCAAACCGACTTTTCCATCCAAAAAACCCTTTCGTAAGACAAACATATAAAAAAACCGAAACAAAGGCCTAAAAGGCAATCTATAAGAGATTTCTTTTAATGTACGCCGTCTCTCAACGACATCAGCGCCAAAAAGATTTGCCCATTTAACCTTTCCTTGACGCAAATGTCGCAATATTTCTTCTGCCTCGGCCGTTGAATAGCGATTATGCCGTTCAACCCAATCATGAATTCCTTTCGAAAAAGTATGATGCAGATATGGTTCAGATAAACTGCCGATACGTTCCGTAGGGATATCCTCTCTTTGACCATGGCCGACTTGCTTGAAGCGAAATACTCCTTTCCTGGTCAAGCGAACTTGATAAACAGGATACATTCCGGAATAGCGTAACCAACGATTCATAAATATGGTTTTTGATGGAATTCGATATGCATCAAAATAAGGAGATCTAATCGCTGTTGCCATTTCTGAAATCAAGTCAGGAGTTACGACCTCATCCGCATCCAGATGAAGAATCCATTCATGTTTGAGCACCGCATCCGTTAAACCAAAATTCCGCTGGTTTGCAAAATCATCAAATACTCTTGTGAATATCCTGGCTCCGAATTTCTCCGCAATCTCACAAGTCCTGTCCGTGCTTCCGGAATCTATAACAACAATATCATCACACCAGGATAGCGCTGATAAACAGCCTGGAAGATTATCTTCCTCATTTAAAGTTAAAATAAGTACTGACACAGGTATATTTTGATTGTTCATAATCTTTTATTTTCTTTTATTAATCTTGCAGGATTACCAGCAACTACAACCCAGGGTTCAATATCTTTTACCACCACAGACCTTGCCCCAACTACCGTCCCTTCCCCAATGGTAACGCCGGGTCCCACAAAAACATCCGCAGCCACCCAGGCCCGGTTTTTAATCACAATCGGCGGTTTTAACAGGGGCATGGCAGGGTCCGAATAATCATGAGTCCCCGCACAAAGGTGAGCCCGCTGGGATACCGTTACTTTTTCTCCGATTATAATTTTTCCGAGATTATAGATATAAGCATGCTCACCAATCGCAGACCAGTCGCCAATCTCAAAATTCCACGGCATGTATATGGTTGCAGAGTTATAGATATTCACATGATTTCCGACAATCGCTCCAAAAAGACGAAGCAAAAACCGCCGCCAGGCAAAAAAAATTCGCGGACTGTATCGAAACAAAGGTTGCGCCCACCCCCAGAGTACCCGTGCGATAAGTTCTTTTTTTGAATATTTTACCATACTGCGATTTCTAATGATATTCATTATAATTTATCACCTTGAGATCGGAATTTCTAAGGAACCGCTATTTTTTACCGGATTCAGATCATAACCGCTTTCATTTTCATTCACCATTCGTGCACCGGAAAGAATCAGACCTGAAATAAACGACACAAAAATAATGATAAAAGGATCACCATAAATTTGGCCTGACACTACAAAGGCGACTGAGTTTCCGCACATAACGGCAAAAAGGCCTCCCAGAAGAACAAAGCCTTTGGAATTTTTATCTAGTTTCCTGGTAATAAGTACCCATAGTGATTTTATCAGCGCCAAACCGAACAGGATAAAACAGAGAAACCCCGGAACCCCGAGCTCAACCAGAACTCTACTTAATCCACCCTCCTGCCAAGTCCTTGGTCTTGCTACTTGAAGATGCTGAACCCCCTGAGTTGCGGTCCCTAAACCCTCGCCAAAAAACCCCGATTGACGATACGTTTCAACAAGAGCAAGAAAACCATGCTGCTTAAATCTCTCGAAAGAATCATTAGTTACATCATTGAAATAGTATGTTTCCACATCAGAGGTTGGGCCGACCATCTGATAAAGCCCATACCCGGCTGAAACAGCGAAGAGGAGAATGACAAGTATTTTTTTAAATTGAAACCGATTGCTCTGAACTCGCCAGAAAAGCCAGGTCAAAACAAATCCAAAAAGGGGAAGCATATACAGCATCTTTCGTCGGCCACACAGCATTCCCCCGACAAGGCCCCAACCAGAAAACACTATCCACAAAAACCGTTGACCTCCTCTACTCTGAAATGCCAGTAAAACAGAAAACATGGTCAAAGTAACCGAATGCCAGCCCATCACATCAGGGCTTCGATAAAAACCTGAAAACATCTTCACCCAGAAACCGTAGTCTGTGGTTCTTATCCATAACATACCTAAAGCGGATGTTCCCAAAGCTCTCCATCCTTTATAAATCCCGAGATATTCCAAAGGGGTTCCGATCAACATCACAGCTGTAACGATACAATAAAAAACAAGAATTTGTCTTATACCATTGCTATCATCTTTTAACTGTACATACCCTAAGAGAATCCCGAGTAGAAGGCTTGAATAAGAGAGAAGCCCAATAATTGTTATCTGCCATGATCCTGGACCATAAGTTGCAGAGATTAAGGATGCTGGAACAAGAGATATGATAAAAAGCTTTACACTGCCTGAAAGCCGAGAAAAATGAATTGTGAAATTTTTCATATAACTTGAAATAAACGAAATTGATTTAAAAACCATGGCAAACCAAACCGGCATAATTGACAAAGCAAGATAACCTGGAGCACCTGGAATCATCTTTCTTAACGGATCCTGAACAGCCGCAATAAAAATCAGGAAAAAAATTCCCCGCCTCCAGTTTTCAAACGAAAGAAACGCTGCTATAACTAAGAAAAATATAAATCCATACAATAACATAGATCAAAGCAACCTATACCCTATCGGGTTTACAATACCAAAAGGATAGTTGTGATTTAACAATAAACAAAATCTGGTTTCCTGCTCTTGTGAACAATCCATTCATACAGAAAAATCACTTTTTCTGAGACAGTCGAAATAGAATATTTTTCTGCTATCAGGTTATGACCGCGTCGTCCCATAAGCGAACGTTCTTCCGAAGGCAATCCCATTGCGATTTTCAGGGCACGGGCCAATGCTGATTTCCCGGTAGGAACCCACCAACCGCACTGGTATTGTTCCAGATCTTTCCAGGGGGTCTCTTTTGTCGTTATTACAGGCGTACCAGAGACAAGTGCCTCGGCAACAACAATACCAAAGTTTTCACTCAAAGAGGGCAGTACAAAAAGATCGGCCTTTTTTAGTAACTCTTTCTTTTCAGCTCCGAACACAGGACCGACAAACTTAATCCGATGAAAAACAGCCTGTTTTTGTGCCTGCAACTTTAACTGCTTTTCATAATTATTTTCATCATTTCCGGCAATGATCAATGTCCATTCCGGATAAAAGTGCTGCAACTCTGCCCATGCCTCAATAAGATATTTAAGGCCCTTTTTAGGATGAATCCGGGACATAAAAAAAACATTGCGTCCCTCCGTCGTTGATTCTGTAATTTCCTCGGATTCAGACAAGGCATCAACAGATAATCCGTTAGGTATAATGGCGACTGGATTTTTCAAACCATAGCTTCTTAAATTCTCCGCCTCAAGTTCTCCTGTTGCGTGTATACAGGCTGCAAGCTCCAGGTTTTTATTTTGGAATACCAGACCCGCAACTCTTTTTTTCCACCTTGAAAACTTTAACGCACCAGGCTCAAGCATGCCCCTTGGGCTTATAATATACGGGATATGTTTAATTTGAGCTGATCTGGCCATGTAGTGCACAGGCAGCTGCCACAAAGCATGTCCATGAAAAAGATCAGGATTTTTTGCACAAACATAATTCTTTAATGTTTTTGACCCTTTAAAAGATTTAATCCATGAATCCTGCTTAAATATTTTAATTTTAAAAAAATCAGTTTCAACCAGAGGAACCGGCGATGGTGAACTCGTATGCACCAGTTCAACACGATGACCCTTTTCAGCTATGGCGTTGCATAACAGGGGCACACTGCGTGAGGGGCCACCATCGTTTTTATCCAGGGATGAGACACAATGAATAACATTCATGCTATTAATTTCTCAAAATAAAAGCGCCAAGATGAGTAACGAAACGATCTTTGAATGACGAATAACTGAAATGTTTTTGCCACCTGAGAAAACCTTGTTCTCCCATGTACCCGGCTTTTTCAGGATTACCTAATAAATCAATAATGCCGCCGGACAGTTCACCGTCTCTTTCAGCATCAATTGTTAAACCTGTTTTACCGTGCGAAATCACTTCACCCGCAGCATCATAAACAGAACCAATAACAGGCAACCCGTGTCTCATGGCTTCAATATAAACAATGCCAAACCCCTCACCATGACTCGGCATTACAAAAAGCTGTGCATTTTTATACAGATCATCAAGTTCCTTATCGCTGACAAATCCCAAAAGATCTATACTGTTTCTCGCAGAAGACATATCAATAATTTTCTTGAAATTTTCCCTGTCGCTTCCTTGACCGACTATTTTCAATACGGCATCAGGAATTTTCTTAATCACATCCGGCCAGGAACGGATCAAACTTCGATGGCCCTTATCGCGCCCCTTTTCCATTCGTGCCACAATAAGCACAACCGGTTTTCTATTAAGGTAAGGAATAACTGCATCAGGAACATCATCTGTTTCCGTACCCAACATGCAAACATGACTATTCCTCAACTGCCCATGAAGAGTCTCTGCCCTTTTCTTTGTATAATCACTATTGAAGAGTACATAGTCTGCATTTTGAAGAGTCTCAATATAACACGGCCTGGCATTTTCCCACACTTCAATACCATGTGCCCAAACCATTGACGGCCTTTTGGGTAAAAAAGGTAAAATATTATGCGATCGCATAACTCCCAAAAAATCATACAGAAAATAATTATACTTCACCCTTGCAAGATTATTATATAAAACATACTTCAGATAAGAACCGTTTACCGTCAAAGCATTTTCAAAAAATTGAGTCACTGGATATGTATCACTCAGTGAAAGTGATTTAAGCCCGTTAATCATTGAGCCTTTCTCTTCAACGATTACCTTGGCCATCAGACGGGCAACCCTTGCAATGCCGCCCTTTCCAGATTCCATGGATTCAACTGATAAAAATAAAGATTTTACGTCATTCATATATTATGTAACTGCTTACTTTCCATAATTTTAACGTTTCACCTCAGTGACAAACTTTATTGCGTTAAGAGTTCCCTTTGTTAAAGTTTCAATAGAATAGTCCTTGACATGTTTCCTGGCATTTAATCCCATCTGATAAAGATTTTCCTTTTTATTCAAATATCGCAACATCATCGCGGCCAGGGCTTCTGTGTCTCCAAACGGAACCACATGGCCGGTTTTTTCAGGAACAATTAAATCGGGGTAGCACCCAACACGGTCACTGACAATCACAGGTAAACCACATGCCATGGCCTCATTCACAACCAGTCCCCAGGTTTCTCCGTAATCAGAGGGTAAAATCAGGCAATCACAAATATTGTAAGCATAGGGGATTTCTTTCTGGTTTAGAAAACCTGTAAATGTAACCGGTAATTTTCGACTCCCGGAAAATGCCTTGCATTCCTTGCGGAGGTTGCCATCACCGATCATTAGCAGATGAACTTTTTCTTTCGACTGCCTGACAATTTTATCAAGTGCCAGCAATATATCCATTGGACGTTTCTTTATCTCAAATTTTCCGGAAAAACAGAAACAGACAATATCCTGCGGGATATGCCATCTATTTCTAAATTCCTTCTTTTGGGAATCCGTCATTGCTGCTTGTTTTTCAAACCGTTGATTATCAACTGCATGGGGTGCAAAAAATATTTTTTTTGCGGGAACCCCTCCCTTCAAGTAAAACTCTTTATTTGCTTTTCCCACAGCCAGAAAACCATCGTACTGTTTCAGTAGCAACCGATGCAAGAGGTGTTTATACAAAACACGTTTATGCAATGCGTTGGAATCCCCTCTTACA
>JAJRPH010000164.1 GCA_024280875.1 Deltaproteobacteria bacterium
CACCGGATAAAACAGCCGCTTATAATATTCATGCCATGATCAACAAGGAAGCAGCTATTGCGACCTCCGGGCAACTGGGCGTCACCCCGCTTATGGTTGAAAGCGATTTCAGCCTTGCGGATTTAGAACTTGCATGGGGCCAGCCTTATCTCCCTGACAACATTTTGCTGGTCATCACAGACGGCAAATTTTCCGCTGCAGGACATGCTGCAATCCACACCACAGCAAAAGGGGAAATCAACACAACGATTACCGGAAAGGCGGCCATCAATGAATTCGCTTCCATTGACTCAGCTCAAAAAGAAACGTTTGTTTCATGGAGCACGTTTTCATTTGGCGGAATTGACGTATCCACCCACCCGTTAAAAATCAATACCGAAAAAATTCTGCTCAAAGACTTTAAAAATTAGTTCGTTGTTTTTAAAGACGGAACATCGAACATAGAAAAGATTTTTATCAGACAGCCATCAGAAACAAAGCCTGAACAACCCCCCTCTGCGCCTGATACTATAGATAAGCAAAAACCATCCCCGGTCATTGCTGTTAAAATCGGCGAAGTCCTTTTGGATAATTTTGACTTCAAGTTTATCGACAGAAACATTGAACCGCATTTTTCCACTCGATTGAATTTCTCTGAATTTCGGGTGACCGGGTTAACATCCGAAGATTTTAAAGCCGCCGACCTGAAGGCGGAAGGCAAAATCGATGAATATGCGCCAATAAAAATAGAAGGCTCCATCAACCCCTTAAAAAAAGACCTGTTTCTCGATGTGACATACAGCCTGTCAAACATGGAACTCAGCCCCCTGTCACCGTATACCGGAAAGTATATCGGTCGGGCAATTGAAAAGGGCAAGCTCAGCACGGATGTCGTGTATAAAATAGACAAAAAAGTAATTAACGCGCAGAACCGGGTATTGCTGGACCAGTTTACATTGGGCCAGGATATTGACAGCCCGGATGCCATCAGCCTGCCGGTGGGGCTGGCGATTGCCCTGCTCAAAGACCGGAACGGACAGATCAGTGTAGACCTGCCGGTTTCCGGAAGAACCGATGACCCGGATTTCGGATTCGGCAAGCCGTTATTAAACGCGCTGACAAACCTGCTTCTCAAAGCTGCCACATCGCCTTTTGACCTGGTCAGTTCCGTTGTCGGGGGCGGGGAAGAACTCCGGTATATTGAATTTGAGGCGGCGACTGCTTTAATCAATGATGCCGGAGCCGAAAAGCTGGATGCCATTAAGAAACTGATGTACGAACGCCCGGTTTTAAAGCTGGATATAGCCGGCTATGTTGACAGGCAAGCGGACAAGGCCGCCTTGACCGACCGGATACTTGCCCGGAAAATAAAAACCCGTAATCTGAAAAAAAACTCGGCAAAGGACATCGCATCCCTGGATAAAATGATATTAAGCTCCGAGGAATATCAAAAACTGCTTAAGCAGGTATATGTTGAAGAAATCCTGTCCGACCCGGAAAAAAAGAAATCGCTTAAACCCGTAAAAGATCCCAACCTGCCTATTGAAGAAATGGAATCGCTGATTCGACAGGAGATTACCGTCACGGATGCTGAAATGCATCTTCTGGCACTTGAGAGAGCACAGCAGGTGAAAGCCTACTTGTTGCAGGACAAGCGTGTTTCAGCTGAGCGGCTTTTTCTGGTAGAACCTGATACCCTTTCACCGGAAAAAAAAGGAGAATTTAAAGCCGCACGGGTAGACCTGAATGTGCGGTAACCGGAATCTTTTAACGGAATGACCAGGCCAATCCGGGTTCCGGAACCAGGTGTTGAATGAATCGACAGGTGTCCGCCCAGGTGATTTATTTTTTCCCTGATATCAAACAGTCCGAACCCCTTATCAGTATACTGCCCTTCGGATAATCTGCCGGTATCAAACCCAACCCCATTATCAATGACATCAACACACAGGCGATTATTTGTGTTGTCTATGTTGATCGCTATGCTGCTTGCCCGGGCATGCTTTATCACGTTATGAATGATTTCCTTGATGACTCTGTATATAATAATCTTTATTTCTTCGTCCAAATCCTCCAGATGGCCGATGAATCTTGCTTTTGCCGTCAGGCAATAGTTGACTTCAATGGATTTGGACAATGCTTCAACCGCTTCCTTAAGCCCCAGATCATATAATACGGTCGGGCTCAAGTCATAGGTAATTGATTTGATTTCCCTGATGGATTTAACAATCTGATCCTTTATTTCATCAAGCTGGCGGGAATGTTTGGGGTCATTTAAAACTTTTTCCAGCACGTTGAGTTTTAACTGCGCTACAAACAATTCCTGGCTGACGCTTTCGTGCAGCTGAGAGGCTAACTGGCGGCGCTGGTTTTCTTCGGCTTTTGACAACTGGATGGACAATTGTTTGAGTCTTTCCTGATAGCGGATCAGCTCGTTTTCAACCTCTTTTAAGTGAGTAATATCGATTAAGACGATATCAGCTTTTTGGGGCTGTTCCTCTTTATACGTAATATTTGAATTTAAAAGCACCCATTTTCTTTGACCGCTTTTAGTGATAAACTGGTATGAATTGCCCGTTGGCAATATTTTTCCGGATAAACGTTGAGAAAGAAGTTCTAAATAAATATTTTTGCTGTCCTCGGTCATGAGATCCACCGGATTCATCGAAAAGATTTCTTCCTTTGAATAGCCAATGATGCCCAGAAATGAATCATTGGCACTGATTATTCTGTTTGTCTGATAATCAAACTCCAGAATACCGGCCTCGGCATGCTCCACCAACTGACGATATTTTGCTTCGCTCTTCCGCAAAACCTGTTCATATGCCTCTCTTTCCCTGAGAAGATCATCAACGTCGGATTTGATGTAGCTGACAGCATCAAAAACTTTTCTGATGGATCTATCAGCGGAATCACTGATGACCGGGGCATCAATCCCGTCCTGGTGCCAGTTAATGGATTCAAGATACTTGAGGAGCTCATCGGAATATTTTCGGGTAATTCTTTCTCTATAGCGGCTGGTGAGTCTGTCCATAAAATTCCTGGATTTTGCCGATACCCACCTGAAAATCGTTTCCGACAGCGCTTCCGTTTTTATTGGTAAAGAATCAGATTCATTGCCCAAAATATTCCCGGCATTGCGCTGGTTGATTATTTTTAATGCTAAAGCAAAGGCATGCTCGTATGTATCAATAACATAGACCTGATCATTCAGGATATGAAGTTTTTTTGCGATGTTATAACTAATTTTAAACAAAATCGGTTGATTATACATAATCGCAGCAATAATCACATTTCTCATCCTAAGATAATATTCGATATATTCTTTTCTGGCTTTAGAATCAGCACCTTCTACATCATCATAATCCTCTAAATAAATAATTTCTATTTTTTGACCAAAATGTTTTGATATATAATCACCCATGAAACGCAATGCCTCAGACATTTCATACGAACGGACATACCCCGAAGCCTTGACCAGAATAATCTGATCGCCCAGTTTTGCCATATCCACAAAATAATTACTGCCCGGATGGCTGCTTACAAAAATTTCCGGATGAGACACCGGTAGATTTGAATATTTACACCTGGAAACAGTCCTGAACCAGGGAGGATTTTTATTTATATCAACCATATTGCATTAATTTTTTTTATTCACCAAATGCTTTTATGCTTTTCAGCGATACTTCCGCCTCTTTGACCATGCGGGCGATCAGTTCCGCGACGGTCGGGATTTCTGATATCCGCCCCACCGGCTGCCCGATGGTCAGCAATGATATCGATTCCTTTATCTGTACTTTATCTGTCTTGACCAACTCCTTTATCAGCTATATGATTATATAATGTTGGGGAAAAAATCTTCCGAATAATTATGGGTTTGTTTTTCTTTCACATTAACCATATATAATCAAAAATTCATAAAATAAAGCCGTTTTCTCAATTAATAATATGCACTTTTTTAATCAAGCCGGTCGAAGCCTATGGCACGTATAATCCAATTGAATACTTTAATTTTTTTTAAATTCATCGGTAAATACACCCTGGATATCATAAACCATCTGGGCGCAGCGGTCATTTTTTTCAGCCAGGGATTTGTCCGGATTTTCAGGAAGAAACAGTGGCAGGAGATTGTGCAGCAGGTATACTATATCGGCGCCACATCTTCAAGCATCGTCGTGGTGGTGGGGTTGTTCACCGGCATGGTATTGGGACTCCAGCTTTATTATACGCTCATCAAGTTCGGGGCAGTGGGAGTTGTCGGCGCCGCCATATCCCTTTCCATTATCCGGGAGCTCGGTCCCGTTCTGACGGCCATTATGATTACCGCCCGGGCAGGTTCAGCGATGACTGCAGAAATCGGCATCCAACGGATTTCAGAACAAATCGACGCCCTCTACACCATGCGGATCGACCCCGTGAAGTATCTCATAAGCCCCAGGATTGCCGCAGCAATTATCAGCTTTCCGATACTAACCGCTTTTTTTGACATCCTCGGTATCTTAGGAGGGTGGATCACCACCGTTCTGCTTTTAGGCGTTAATGAAGGGACATATTTTTACCGGGCGCAATCTTCTCTTGCGATGGTTGATATTCAGGGCGGATTCATCAAATCGATTGTTTTTGCGGTTATTGTTTCAACAATATGCTGCTACCAGGGGTATTTCACGCACCTGCGCACCGACAGTCACGGGTCTAAAAGTGTCAGTGTATCAACGACATCGGCAGTCGTGCTTTCCTGTGTTCTCATACTCATTTCCGATTATATGGTCACATCGTTTCTAATGTAAAAGAGAGGTTCATGTGGAGACTCCGCTGATAGAATTTAAGAATGTCACAAAGAGATTCAACGGTAAGACAATCCTGGATCATGTGAACATGACCATTTATGGGAATCAGGTGACGACCATTATCGGAAAAAGCGGGACCGGAAAAAGTGTTCTGCTGAAACACATTGCAGGACTTCTCAGTCCGGAAGAGGGGGAAATTTTTCTGACCGGCAAGCCGTTGGGGGAGATGAAAAAAGATGGCGAGTGGGACAGGTATCGCAAAAATATCAGTTACATGTTTCAGGGCAATGCCCTTTTTGATTCCATGACCGTATTTGAAAATGTGGCGCTGCCGCTGAGACAGACCACGAATCTTAAAAAAAAAGAAATCAAAAAAAAGGTCATGATGCGCATTGCGCAAACCGAACTCACGGAGGTGACGGGCAAGTATCCTTCAGAGCTTTCCGGCGGTATGCAGAAAAGAGTGGCTTTGGCCCGGGCTCTGGTGACCGATCCTGAAATCATACTTTTTGATGAGCCGACAACCGGTCAGGACATGGTGCGCCGGAATATTATCCTGAGCATGATCGCGCATTATAAAAAGAAACTTGGGTTTACAGCGGTTCTGATCAGCCATGATGTCCCGGATGTATTGTTCATCTCTGACCGGATCATTCTTCTCTGGGAGGGGAAGGTGGCATTTCAGGGTGCATATGAGGACACGATACAACTGAAACATCCGATGATCGATGAATTTTTACAGAGTCTTGAGGGGTTCAAGGATGAATTGACCGGGTTGCTTTCCAAGCAGATGTTTACGTCCCGGTACGCCATGAGCTTCGGCGCAAAACAGGAGGGCCTTTCCGGTGCGGCCATTCTGTTTGACGTTAATTTTAATCTCCTGGTCGAATCCCTGGGCCATCAGGCGGCGATTGATATTGTTAAAACCCTCGGCGAACACATTAACAAATATATGGGGGCGATCGACGGTTTTTCAACACGGCAGCGTACCGGACAGATTATTACCATTTTGCCGCACATCAACGGTACTGAGGCAAAACAGGTTGTCGCTGATCTCGCAAAAAGACTACAGGAAGAAGCTCTGCCTTCCATCCAATCCGTTATGCGGGCAAAAACCAAAAAAAACTCATGCTTTGATATCTATGTTTCCGCCGGGATCACGGAAACCAATTTCAGCGATGACATCGAAAAGATCTTAAGCAACGCCAGGTCGGCGCAAAAAATAATTGCCCAATACCAATGCGCCAAAAGGAGGAATTGAAATGAAACGGTATGCGATGGAGACAGTAGTGGGTCTCTTTGTTGTGGTTGGAATCATATGTCTTGGATATATGACGATAAAATTGGGGAAAGCGAACATCTTTGGGGACGATGACTTCCGGCTTTTCGCCAGGTTCACCTCCGTTTCAGGGCTGAGGACCGGCAGTCCGGTTGAGATTTATGGCATTGACGCGGGAATCGTCGAACACCTTTCGATTGATGAAGACAAATCAATGGCTGTGGTAACGATGAAGTTAAAAAAGGGAATGAAAGTTTATGATGACGGCAACGCGGCCATTAAGACATCGGGATTAATCGGGGACAAATTAGTAAAAATTGATCCGGGCGGCGCCGGCGACTTGCTCAAACCTGGAAGCTGGATCACGGACACATCCGCGCCGCTCGATATAGAAGATCTTGTCGGCAAATTTGCATTCGGCGATGTAACCAAAAAATCAAAGGAATGAACTATGTTGAAGCGGTTTTATTTGGTATTTATTATTGTATTCATGATTGCTCCACCTGTTATGTCTGCCCAAGGCCCCTTGGAAACAGTTAAGCTACATATTAACAAAGTTCTTGAAGTACTGCAGGATCCGTCACTGACCGGTGAATCAGGCAGGCAAACCAAGATTGAGAAGATCAGCGAGATTACCGAAGACATGTTTGATTTTACCGAGCTGTCAAAAAGGTCATTGGGACGAGCCTGGACTCACTTCAGCCCCGAGCAGCTGACAAAATTCGTGTCGCTTTATAAAAAACTTCTCAAAAATACATACGCAGACAGAATCGTTTCATACAATAACGAAAAAATACAATTCGGAAAAGAAACCCCCCTTTCGGATACCACAACGGAAGTTCAGACCACCATCGGGACAAAAACCGGTGATGTTCCGATTAATTACCGAATGAAAAAGAATAATGACCAGTGGCGGGTGTATGACGTGGTGATTGAGGGCGTGAGCCTGATAAATAATTACCGTACCCAATTCCGGGGGATACTGGCCAATAATACGCCTGACGGGCTGATTGACATTTTGAGAAAAAAAGTGGAATAACGCGTGAGAGGAGAGACTGATCCAGAATTTTCAGACAGGCTCTAAGAAATCCCGGAGATACTTTTTTGTAGTAAATGGAGATTGATCCATGAAACCAGTCAGGTTGGCGGGCCTTGCGATAGCCTTGTTTTTAATGACGGTTAGTCTTGCTTCTGCCGCCGTGCCTTCGGAAGAATCCGATTTCTATAACGAAGAAGATGGATACGCCCAGAGTGTGACGATCCCTGATCCCATTGAACCCTGGAACAAGGCCATGTATCAGTTTAATGACAAACTGTATTTCTGGGTCCTGAAACCCGTCGCACAGGGGTATTCATTTTTAATCCCGGAACCTGGCCGGGTCGCCGTGTATCATATTTACGATAATATTGAGGCACCCATCCGAATCATTAACAACTTTCTTCAACTCAAAATAAAACAATCCGGCATCGAACTTGGCCGATTTCTGATCAACACCACCATGGGAATCGCAGGGATATGGGATCCGGCAAAGGATTGTTACGGCTTAAAACCTTACCCTGAGGACCTCGGTCAGACGCTCGGGTATTACGGACTGGGGAATGGATTTTATATTGTGTGGCCGTTTCTCGGGCCTTCTTCTGTTCGCGACACATTCGGCTACGGCGGCGACCTGTTCTTAAACCCCGTTAACTATATTAAGCCCGTCTATGTACCTTATGCCATTGAGGCCCATGGAACCGTCAATAAAACGTCACTGCACATTGGGGACTACGAAGCGCTAAAGCAGGCCGCACTCGATCCATATGTCGCTCTCCGCGATGCCTACACCCAAAACCGGAATAAAGAAGTCAATGAGTGACGGCTTCGTAAAAAGCCCAAATTCTGTGTTGCGCTGCATCCTTCGCTGCTTCAGAGTACGCTAAGTATGAATCATTGCTCAGGATTTGCGCGCCTTGCCAATTTTATACGAATGATGGACTTTTATACTTTGCCGTCGTAACCATCCTTGAGAAAAAATATATTATTTTTCTGCCACCCATACCTCCTGCTTTTGCCAGTAACCGGGCTCATTTTTAATCATCTTCCACTGCCCCTGCATCCATACGCCATGATGATTATAATGCCCTGGATTCCAGATTTTTATATATTTCGGTTCAACCCAGACACTCCGGATTTCCCAATATCCATGACGGTGGGGAACCGGGCCGGGATGATTGTAAACCGTCACCTTTTTACAGGCAGGGCTTTCGTTGTAGCTGTTAACTATTGCATGTCCGAGGATGGCCGCGCCTATCCCGATGGCAACTCCCTGCCACCGGTAGTGTTGTTTTGAGCCTGCAAACGCGGGCTGAGCCGCAATGGACAATCCAAACACCAAAATCATCAGTATAATCGTTATTTTTTTCATCTCCCGCCTCCCTGAAATTTCAAATATGTATGATTTTCTTATTTTCGGTTTATTGGCTTATTTAATTAAACACCTTTTTTTTAAAAAAGTTTCACAAAAAGATAAAATACCTGCCGGGATGATGTCGATTTGAGTATTATTTTAAAACCATTTGGCGCATGAATTGCTTCTCATCATTACTGATACTGATTTGATATTTAATTTATTTTAAAATCCTGTTAAACATGAAGAGTCATGACCCGGTTGAAAGCCCACCCGGAGCCAAAACACTTATGCTGATGGAAGCTGAAAAATGAAGAAAAATGATGGATCATCTGTATCGTTTGAAAGGATCAAAACACATGGAAGAAACCAAAATAAATAAAATTCAATTAATTATGAATCAATTAAATGAAAATGAGAAAATCCAGCGCAAATTTCATGAGCTTGAATCAAAAATCCTTTCAATTCTAAATTTTCAGGATTTCTTTGAAATCCTGCTCACTGAAATGGGCAGGACATTTGATATCCCCTATGTATGGCTGTCCGTAATCAAAAAAAGCAGTCTGGCAAACCTGATTAACCCGTTAATTCATTCAAAAATTATCATTGAAAAAACAAAATTTATCAATCGATCCGAATTTGACAATGTTTTCGGAAAGATTTCAACACCGCATCTTTTCAACAAAAATCTTGAGCCATATGCTGTTTTTCTGCCCGGAGATAAAAAATATCAGACAGGTTCAATGGCAATCGCACCGGTACAGATAGACGGTGAAATCGTCGGCAGTCTGAATCAGTGGGATCATACGGACACCCGGTTTGATCCGAATATGGACACGTCCTTTCTTGAACAGCTAATGACAAAAGTCTCACTGTGCCTGTCAAATGTCGCAGCCCATGAAAAATTGAAATATTTTGCATACCATGACCCGCTGACCGGCCTTTTGAATCGAAGGGCATTTGAAACCGTTCTTAATCGTGAATTTTCCCGATCAAAACGGCATTCCAAAGACCTCAGCCTGGTTTTTCTGGATCTGGACAAGTTCAAAGAGATAAACGATCAGCACGGCCATGATGTAGGGGATGATGCCCTTGTATATGTCGCGGATACGCTTCTGTCAATCGCCAGGGGAGAAGATATTGTCGCCCGTTTTGCCGGCGATGAATTTGTTATCATCCTGCCGGAAACAAACGCGGATAAATCCGAAATGCTTATGAAACGGGTGCAGACCCACCTTAACATCCACCCTCTGAATCACAATGGCGCAAACCTAACCATATCTCTCAGCTATGGCACGACGTCCACCCGGGACATGGGAATTGACAGTGCGGCTGCACTCCTGAAAAAAGCAGATGAAAAATTGTATTTTGAAAAAGAAAAAAAACGCGGGTTATAATAGCGGATATGACTATTCTGCCTAAATGAATCCGGCTGTTTCATGTTTTTTGCTGCCTGCTTCAGCCAGCATCATGAGCAGTGAAGGGACGAACATAGAGCAGGATCGCGCTTAAATTATGTTTCGGCCCCAACATTGATGGCTTCGTAAAAAATCAAGGATGACAAACTCGTAAAAAATCAGATTCCGATGGCAAAGAAAAAAGCTTCACCAATCTCATAAAAATTGGCAAGGCGCGCAAATCATGAGTGATAATTAGTACTTATCGTACCATGAAGAAACGAAGGATGAAGCGCAACACAGAATTTGGACTTTTTACGAAGCCATCAAGGATAAGATGACAAAGGAATTAAACTCATAGCATATTTTTTAACGATCAATTTATCCGGGTCCTGATCAGATGTTATCCATGTAAACCCTTCATCACGCATGGGTAAAATAGACGCATGCAGTGTATAAACCTGTCCGGCTTCCGCATTAAACGTCAGATACTGGTTAAAGTATAAATATTTGCCCAAAAAAGGATAATCCAGGACGGCTTCAAGAAACAGCGTATGCTTTCCGGGGTGGATGGAAATACTGGATTCATCAGTAAATAACTTATGTTTATCAATGGCGAGGATATTCACATGAGTAAACATTTTATCGCCCGGCTTGATAATGGCGATTTCGTCATCCGTCAAATACGGCCCGACGTATTTTTTCTTTGGGCCGCAGGCGGTTATCAGGACAGACATCATGACAATGATCAACAAAAGAAAGCTTGATCGCCGCGCGATTCTTAAAAATGATAAACCAGTCGATTCCATGGACACTTCCTCGTCGGAGAGAGTTAATATTATATAATATATACAATGTGTTTAAAAACAATACAACCGGTTTATCCAGGCTGCGGGAAATATTGTATCCGCATGCTCGGCGTTGCCCAAGAGTATCAGAATACCCCGGAATTTGACAGTCTAATGGACCAGATTTTTTTTAATATCGAAAAAACCACAGATGATTTAACCAACAACAAAATACCGGTCGCCAAACGGTTTGAACTGTCCAAAAGTAAAATACAAATGACCGACTACTTTAAGTGACCTGATCGAGCGCAATATAAGTATCACTGTCTTATATCGGAAAACATAATAATTAATTTTTCAATATCTTTGGATAAGTTAGAACACCAGGGAACTGAATCCAGCCAGAATCGTCTTAATTCTGAAAAAATAGCGCCAATTAATTCAGATTCATTTTTATCCGATCCTTCCATGGCCTGCAAAAGTTGTTTTAAATGAATTAACACAATAGATTCTACGCTTTTCTCACCACAAAGCCCTTTTTCCAGTTTATCGACCAACTCATGAATTTCTTTTTTCAATTTTTCCATTTTTTTATTTTAACCGAAATTTCTATCCCGGCAAAAAAATCATTCCCCGATAATCGCCCAAATCCATGCATACATTTTATCAAATGTCTCGTCTCGGTTCACTTCATTAAAGTTTTCATGAAAATTATCTTTGTGCCGGACATATGTGAGCAGATTACTGTCCATGCTTTTAAATAATGATTCAGATTCTTCGGAATCAGCCACCTGGTCTGCGCCGGCAATAACGGCAAACGTTGGATGATGCCATTGGGAGAAATTTTCTTTAACCCATTTCTGGGCTTTTAACAGTTCACTCCCGAAACGCATGGTGGCTTTTGAGCCCCGGATACCGTCTTCTTCATCCTTGCGGTGACGTTGAGTAATTACTTCATCATGAGTCAGAAGCTCGGTCAGATCAGGAGCGGGAATAACTGCTTTGGGAATGACAGCCCCAAAAAACTTAACGAGGGGAATCATAATGGGCGAAACCTTAATGGCATTTCCATAATAGGGAGAAGAGAAAAGATATCCTTTAATCCTTGAATCATTTTCAGCATATCGGATCCCAAAATGGGTGGCAATCAATCCGCCCATGGAATGGCCCACCACAAAAATCGGAATATCCTTATACGTTTTTTTCGTCCATTCAAGAAAATCCGCAGTGTCCTCCAAATACTGATCAAAACTGGAGATAAAGGCCTTTTCCTGTTTATGGCCTCTTAAGTCATAAGAAACCGTGGCAATGTCCCTTTCTTTAAAATAAAGCGCCGGTGTTACATAATCCCCGGCATGCGCCAAGCCGCCATGGATAGCCATTAAGACAGCCTTAGGCGCTTCGGATTCCCAAATATGAATATCCAGTTCCTGCCCGTCTCGAGTTTTTAAAACATCCAGTTTTGTTTCGGAAAATCTCATCATAGACTCCAATTTAAAAGTTTTATAAAATTAATGGCAACTACCTATCCTTATTATTACTTTAAACAATATTATTAACTTGAAACAATCGATTTGTAAATCAGGCCTTTCCTGATTTTTAAGGTCAAAAACCCTTAGAGAGTCCTGTTATACGCTTTCAGACAGTTCATTCAGTCATAACAGTTTTCTACTACACTAAAGTTGACATTTTCTCAAAGTCATTTTACGTTACCGTCTGATTTTGGAATTTCATAAAATTAAAAAATAAATTTTCGGGAAAGAAAATGTTAAATGTTTACCGACAGATTGCCGTTTTAGACCAGCTATCAATGAATCCGCTGATACAGGTTCCCAAATCACGCTCAGACAGACGACCCTGATTAAAAACTCCCCATTGAACGCTTTGCTGATTCCGCCGGAGCATAGAGAAAAGATTGAACCGATCCAGGAGGCACTGCGTAGCATTAAAGCCTGATGGCCAAATCATAAAATCAACCCCTGACAAACTCGTAAAAAGTCAGATTCCGATGGCAAAGAAAAAAGCTCCACCAATCTCATAAAAATTGGTAAGGCGCGCAAATCCTGAGTGATGATTTGTACTTAGCGTACCATGAAGAAACGAAGGATGAA
>JAJRPH010000165.1 GCA_024280875.1 Deltaproteobacteria bacterium
AAAGTCCAAATTCTTTGTTGCGCTTCATCTTTCGTTTCTTCATGGTACGCTAAGTACAAATCATCACTCAGGATTTGCGCGCCTCAAATTTGGAGCTTTTTTCTTTGCCATCGGAATCTGACTTTTTACGAGTTTGTCAAGCATTCCTTTTCTGAAAATTTAACATACCCTATTCATCTGCCCAGTTCAATACCTTACAATACCATTTACCGGATTCTTTGTTTTTTTCTCTTTGGACAATAACCGTTGCCTTTTTCTGGATACCATGCAACCCGGCATTGCATTCTATCCGGAAAATATCACTTTGCGTTATGATCAGTTCCGGGTTAATATCGACTTCACTGCAACCCGGCACCTGTTTATACCAGGTCGGACTGGTCAGCTCATAAATAAACTGCTCATTAGCGGACGCAATTCGATAGTTAAAAATTTCCGCAGCAAGAAATTCCTGGCCGATTGGCAACAAGGCCGCGATAACCGGCAAATCCGCTGTATTGATATTGATTTTGCCGGTATAGGTAAATTTGTCGTTTAATGCGGAAACGCCTTGCACTGTGATATAATTTGAAATCCCCATTACCTGCGCGTCTACCGCATAAAACAGCTCCGGAGTGATTCCCTTGGTTCGGACCAGCTCTTCGATATTTCGAAACGGGCCGTTTCTGGTCGTATACGGAGGGTCAAGATCCTGATAATATTCATTCTCGGCACCATTTAAGCCGGTAATTGCGTCATTGTCATTGGTGTCCAGCCAGTCTTTGAGCGGGTTTATAATCGCACTTGGTTCGACTACCTCTTCAAATAAAGTATCATTATCTTCCAGTTCTTCCTGCTGAGTTAATAATAAAGACATAAAATGAAGCCATAAATTGTGTTGAGACGGGTTAAAATCTTTTCCTTCAGGAAATTTGACAAGCGCATTCACCTGGATTCTGCCCAGTTCATCACTAATATCCAACAAGATCCTTCCTTCACCAAAGGGGATCTGTGAAATATAACCATCAATTTTTTCAAAATTTGCCCAGTCTTCCTGCACGGAATCCGTATCCGAATTATTTTTGTCCTGTATGAGAATGGCTTTGGCCACTTCAACGCCCGATGATATCATGTGGGATAATACCATCCGATCTCTGATAATCGCTGAATTTTCGACCGATACCTGAAGCTGACGGTTGAGTTCAAATGTGACGGTGATGAGCAAGGCGATCACTGTCAGAGTGATGATCAGGGCAATGCCTTTATTGTTTTGGTAAGGATTCTTTTCCATTTTTTATTTAATCAGACTTTTGCCTGTAAACAGGTAGCGCAATTTTAGTATCAAAGGTATAAGAACTGTCGCCGCTTTTAATTTTTAATTTAATTCTAAGGGCATATGGTGTTGAATATTTAAAAAAATCAGAGTCTGAATCCCATTTTTCATATTCATTTTCATCTTTATCAAAGTAAAGAATAGAGAATTCCTCAATATCCTCGCATAACACCGGATCACTATCTTTTTCCTCAAACTCATATGTTTCATCATAGGGATAAACCACATCTGATCGTTTTAAGACGAATTCGGACTCCGGATATCCCTGCTCTTTGACATAATAGACAATTTCGGCAATCCCGTTTTCAAGATGCCGGTTCATGGACAAATGTTCGGTTGAGGCAAAGCGCAACTGCGAAAAATTGGTATTGCCGGAATATGTCTCTTTCCCAACGACACCGTATGGATCAGGTGGATCATTAAAATCCGGCGGATGGTACAATGGTTTCTGGTCGATGGTTATGGCGTTTAAATCAGATGTGATCCTATTTAAGCAGGTTCTTGCCATTTCATAGCCTCGCATGCCGTTTTTTATGGCATCCGTGCGAGAGATGACTGCGTTGAACGTCCCGAAAATGGTTGACATCACAACGGCAAAAATAGAAATCGCTATCAAAATTTCCATCAGCGTAAATCCGTTATTTTCTCCGGCTGTCATGATCATGACATCGGCCAATGATTTTCTATTCATCATAAGCTCCGGAATCGGCATTCAAAAAATGACGGAGGGAGAATTTCAATTCGCCGTTATTTAGACTGATATGGACATCTATTTTTTTTAGTGTCAATTCCGGGCTCTCCATCACATCTATTTTCATTTCCTCGATTTGGATATTCCATGTGTAGCCCGGATATTCATCACCAAAATCACCGGATGACGACAAATCAAAATTTGATGGATTCAAACTGATCTCAGAAATTTTAGCGTCTGCCAGTAGCGGGGCGATGGTATAAAATCTAATGCTTTCATTCATTGATATGGTCTGGCCTTGCAGCCTAATTATACTGACAAGAACAATGGCGATAATGGCAACCGATACCATGACTTCAAGTAACGTAAACCCATTGCTGAACCCGGCAGGTGTTTTTTCAGGAATTTTAAAAATCAATGTATTCTTCACTAATTTTGACATGGGGAAGAAATGGTTCAATGAGGTAAGAATATTTCATATTGTCTTTATCTTCAATATGTATCAGGGCTTTGTCTGAATATCCTTTTTTATAGAAGTGAATACCGGCAACCCCCTTGGTAATTTTATCCTCATTTACAAATTCAACATCCATCAAACGATATCCGGAAGGGATTTGATATTCATTTTCTTTAGGGGGTTTTTCAGTTTCTTCCGTATCTTCCGGCACAGGTCCGGAAGAAGACCACATTTGATTATTATCGAGGTCAATATTAAGGATCTGAAGAGTTTGTTCCCTAACCGCTTTTTCCTTTAATGATTTGACATTTAGTATAATCCAGCTGGAGATTTTACGTTCATTATCTGAAAAAAAAGAAATGTTTAAACGCGGAATCGTAAAAGCGAGTAAAATGCTGATTATCGAAATTACAACAATCAGCTCAATTAATGTAAATGCGGAATTGTTGCCGTATTTTATTTTATGGAAAATGTTCAATATTTATTCGATTTCCCAGCTATTTATATCCTGTTTATACTCTTCGCCGCCGGGTTCCCCATCCGCTCCATATGATGTGATATCAATGTCTCCATGAATACCCGGGCTGAGATAAATATAGTCATTTCCCCAAGGATCCTTTGCAATTTTCCCTTTGTCAATATATCCCCCGGATCGCCAGTTCTTAGCTAATTTTCCTGAATCCGGCTTTGTCACAAGCGCATCAAGACCCTGTTCTGTTGAGGGATATGTGCCGGTATCTAATTTATATAATTTTAAAGCAGTTTCATAACCCTGGATATCGACTTTGGCTTTTACCTGCTTGGCCTGATCGGGTCTTCCCATGATTTTGGGCGCCACCCAGACCGCTAAAACACTTAATATAACAATAACAACCATCAGTTCAATCAGCGTAAAACCTTTATCTGATGTGTGAATTTTGAAATTTTTTTTCTGCATAACCTGACACCTATGTTTGTGAAATGGTGGAAATATAAATAAAGAAATGGTATGAAATAACTTAAATAAATTTTTATCGGAAGGGCCTTTAAATTTCAAGCTTTTTTTATCAGTTTACAGGCATGAAACATGATCATTAAAAACGAGGTGAAGTTATGTCAAAAGAAAAAGACCTCTTTGTCCTGGATCGGCCGGAAATATTAAATTTTTTATTTCATCCCCGTAAAGAATCCGGTAGGACAACCCCTGCGTTTGCCCTAAATCAGGATATCGAAACTGATGACGGCATCCATATTGGCGCACGCTTATATTTAACGGACCCTGATTCGCCGCATATTTTGTTTTTTCATGGTAATGGTGAAATCGCAGAAGATTATGATGACATCGGATCCATATACATGAATTTTGGCTTGAATTTTATAGTTGTCGATTACCGGGGTTATGGCAGGAGTAATGGAATGCCGGGTATAGCAACCATGTTCAGTGATGCCCATTATGCGCTTAACCACTTCGTTGCCTGGCAGATACAAAATCAGCGAAAAGGACGGTTATGGATTATGGGGCGCTCGCTGGGAAGCGCTTCTGCAATTGAGCTGGCCGCCTCTAATCCGAACAAAATAGAAGGACTGATCATTGAAAGCGGGTTTGCCCACACCCTGCCTCTTTTACAAAGGCTTGGCATCAACACGGAAATTTTAAGCATTGAGGATTTTCAGGTATTTTCAAATGTTGAAAAACTTGGCCGGTTTGCCGGTCCTACATTAATTATCCACGGTCAGTACGACCAGATAATTCCGTTACAACATGGAAAGGACTTATTTGCCCGTTCTCCTGCCAGAAGAAAAAAAATGCATATTATAAACGGCGCGGATCATAATACGCTGATGATGATCGGAGGAAAAGAATACTTTGAAATTATCAGAGAGTTTACTGATCCGGTAAAGAATCCATAAAGTGAGCCCCATTGTTGATCGTAAGTCATCAATCTGAAAAACAGATCATCAATTAAATAAAATTTCTATGGGTTTATTAATAATAAATCAGGAGTTGAGATCTTGCATTTGCATTTAAATGGATATTTTAAACCCTCCCAAAATCGACCGGAAGTAGGAATGCAGGCTATTCACAAAGCCATATTTAATGCACTAAAGCCGGTGTTCATTGTTTATGGCAATGGATCGCCTGGCGTCAGCCAGGATGGTAAAATCATAACCTATGACGCTAATATTAAAGATTCAGATCATTACCCCCTGTTATCGTATGCGCCGCCGATTCATCCGGAAAACCTGGGCAATTCAGCGTTTAAAAGCCGCTATGGCATAAAATATCCATATGTTGCCGGTGCAATGGCCCATGGCATATCATCCGTCGAATTAGTAAAAGCGGCCGCCAACGCCGGTATGATCGGGGTTTTTGGATCAGCCGGACTTTCCCTGATGGATCTGGAAAAGGCGATTTTTCGTTTAAAATCAGAAGCTGCGGAAATACCCTATGGCTTTAATCTCGTTTTTTCAGGCACACCTGATCAGGAACTGGCCATTATTAAATTATATTTAAGACACGGCATACGGATAGTCAGTGCAGCCGGTTATCTTAGACTGACGCTGTCCCTGCTCTATTACAGAATTAAAGGAATTTATCGGAAAACAGACGGTACGATTATCTGCCCGAATAAAATTATTGCAAAGACCTCACGGCTTGAAATCGCTAAACAGTTTTTATCGCCACCCCCTGAAAAAATGATCAATCAGCTGGTTGACCGGGGACTGATCTCCCAAGAAGAAGCAACTTTGGCCGAAAATATTCCGGTAGCGGAAGATCTGACTGCAGAAGCCGATTCCGGGGGGCATACGGATAATCGCGCTGCTATTTCACTTTTGCCGTCAATGATTGATTTGCGGGATGATTTGTTTCAAACGTATCAGTATTCCACAATGCCGTGCATCGGGCTGGGCGGGGGCATTGCAACGCCAAGGGCGATCGCAGCCGCTTTCGCCTTGGGAGCCGATTATGTACTCACTGGTTCCATTAATCAGTCATGCCTTGAATCGGGAACTTCTTCCACAGTCAAGCAGATGCTGGCAAAGGCATTGCAGACCGATGTGGTCATGGCACCGTCTGCCAATATGTTTGAAAGAGGGATTAAAGTCCAGGTACTTAAACGCGGGTCTATGTTTCCCCAACGCGCGGCCCGGCTTTATGAAATATACCGCAGTTATGAAAGCATTGAACAGCTTCCGGATGATGTAAAAAATGAAATTGAAAGCAGAATATTTCAAAACTCGTTTGATGATGAATGGGAAATGACCTGCACGTTTTTTGAATCCTATGATCCGGCTCAGATAAAATCTGCTGAAAACAATCCGAAACGCCGGATGTCGCTTATTTTTCGGTCGTATCTGGGTAAATCATCCAAATGGGCAATCAACGGAGACCAGTCCCGGAAAAAAGATTACCAGATATGGTGCGGTCCGTCCATGGGAGCATTTAATGAATGGACAAAAGGATCTTTTTTAGAAAATCCGGAAAACCGCCAATTTGAAACAGTTGCCATGAATCTTCTTTTGGGCGCGTGTATTTGTATGCGTCGCCAGTGGCTGGTTCAGGGGCTTGCCTGGAAAAACGTGCACAAGAAAATGTATTTACCGCCGGAAGTCGGTAAATACAAACCCATTTTGTTGTCAGAAATCAATGAGATTTTAAATAATTAAATTTAATGAAAGCATGGGTTATTTTATCAACCAGTACTTTATAAATTATAATACAATAGATTGAAATAATGATTAATAGTTTAAATATTGACTTGCATGATAAAACATTCCAGGCAACCGGGTCCTGGTTTCCTGAAATTTTGGCATTAACAGCGTCAAGTCGCCATAATCTGAAAAAAAAACTGTCTGATGTTAAGACCGAATTATCTCATTCGACGGATTTAAACCATTTCAGGAAAATTACAGCTGACAGCCGGATGTCTTTTTCAAAATCGCATGCTTTCCGGCTGTTAATAATTGTTGAATCATCTGAAAGTCCGATAGAGATAATAAATAAGGCAATTGATGACCTTGAGAAAAATACGGATGCCTGCTGGACTTCAAAAAATGTATTTTACGGTGAAATTGATCGTCCTGGAAAGCTTGCGTTTACATTTCCAGGTCAGGGAAGTCAGTATATCTTTATGGGACGCGACCTGGTCCAATCATTTCCCGAGGTCCGGAAATCTTTGGTTGCGGCAAATCAGGCGGTTGATTTATCCGAAAAACTGACTGATTATATTTATCCCAAACTCACTGGAATAGAAAATGAAAAAACAAAGCTGGAAGAGGCGTTAAGATCAACGGATATCGCACAACCAGCCATCGGCGCCATCAGTATTTCCATGCAAAAAGTACTGCAACAGTTTGGGGTAACGCCGGACAGCGCCTGCGGTCACAGCTACGGGGAACTCACCGCACTGTTTTCATCCGGGCGTTTTGACGAAAATACATTTTTTTTATTATCTGCGGCCCGTGGAAAATATATGGCAGCGGCCGGCGGTTCCGGCGATAAAGGCAGCATGCTTGCCGTCAAGTCCCCCATGGATCAGATTGATAATTTAATTCGATCCAGCGGCGTTGATGTGATTCTCGCCAATCGGAACAGCCCGGACCAGGGAATTCTTTCCGGTTCCACTGATGCGATTTTACAGATGAAGTCGATTTGCAAGGACAATAAAATCCGGGCGACGGTTTTGCCAGTGGCTGCAGCGTTTCACAGCAAACTGATCAAGGATGCGGCGGAACCGTTTCAGGAAAAAATCGCATCCGTTGATTTTTCTGATGCCCGTATTCCGGTTTATTCAAATACCACGGGAGCGCCCTACCCTGATCCTGCTGAAGATGCAAAAATAATACTCGGCAATCACCTGATAAATCCTGTCAACTTTATCGAAGAGATTCAAAGCATGTATCAAGATGGGAACAGAATATTTGTTGAGGTCGGACCACGAACTGTTTTAACAGGACTGATAAAAGCTATTTTAAAAGATCAGAATATTTTTGCAGTCGGAATGGATGCTTCTTCCGGCCGGCAATCAGGCATTACTGATTTGGCAAAAATACTGTGCATGCTCGCATCAATCGGATATCCGGTGAAACTTAAGAAATGGAAAAATTCCTGATTCGACCGTTTTCATAAACTGAGCAAAGGCAAAAGTCAGATGCGGAATCATCTTCAAAATGATTATTTATCGAAAGTTTTATTTCTTTTTTTAATCATCTGCCCGTATTTTCTTTTTTTAATAAATGGAGAATGCAGTATGCGACAAAACACCGCCCCCCATGTAATTATACTTCCAGAACCAAAGACCGGCGGCAACACACCCCTTGAACAAATACTGGCTGGCCGGCGTTCCACAAGAAATTTTTCTACCCAAAGCCTGACCCTTGAACAGATTTCGCAACTTCTCTGGGCTGCCCAGGGAATCACAGGCAAAAGCGGTTTTAGGACCGCACCATCGGCTGGCGCTCTTTATCCCCTGGTTATCTATGTGATTGCCGGAACCAATAAAGGACTTGCCGCAGGGATTTATCGTTATCATCCCGACGGTCACACTTTAAGCCAATTGTCATCAAAAGATTTGCGAAAAAAATTTCATAACGCCGGATTATCCCAGGCAGCGATTTTAAAAGCACCGGTTTCTTTTTTAATTACCGGTATTT
>JAJRPH010000166.1 GCA_024280875.1 Deltaproteobacteria bacterium
CTCCTGCCGTAAATCCAGCACAACAATATTATTATGAATCGTTGCGTATTTTTCGAGCTGTTTTTTATATTTGTCTTCATACGCAAAATATACCTTGGATCGCTCTTTAACATCGGCAATTTCAAGGATTTCATCAATGGTTATTTTGCCGCAATAATCAATTAAATCAAATTTAAGCTGCTCTTCGGATATTCTGAAATCTCCCCAGTTTTCAACATTTGTTCTCTGGTCGATCAGAAAGTTAAAAAGCGCCCATCGTTTTGGAAATAATATTTCATCCCTTGAAAACTGACCGGAGTCTGCTTTATCAACCCATAACATCATATCATCAAAAAAATCCGGAAAACTTTTTTTGCCACCGTAATAATTATAAACAACACGGGCAGCTGAAGGAGCATCCGGATCGATAATATGTTTATCATTTTTTTTGTTGCGCATGGCCTCGGAAAAATGGTGATCAATCGCCAGATGAACCCCATCTACGTACGGAAGGTTAGTACTGATATCACGGTCATTGACTTTTACGATTCCAAGCTGCATATCACTGGGATGATCGACCAGTTTGATTTCATCCACGATATCCAGATGTTTCATCAACACCGCGCATACCAGGCCGTCCAGATCGCCACGGGTCAATAATCTATATTTATTTATGTTTGCCATATATTTGATTCCTTGATATTAAAGTATTGGCTAATGTAATAAATTTATAACAAATCGTTCTGCTTATAGCAAGCGGCGATTCAATTCATAATAATTGACTACCGAAAGATTTTCGCAGACGACAGGTCTATCATAATACCTGAATCTTGCAAGAAAATTGATGAGAACCTTGTCGTTATTTAAAAACAAAGGTTTTGTGCAGAATCATAGAAAATTCAGGGCATAATCTTTTTCAAGAAATAGATTTTATGGAGTTCAAATGACTTTTGAAAACTGTAGCGTCCTAAAAGTACTCTTAAATAAAGGCGTCACTATCCCCAGGCCGGAATGTGTTGAAATCGGTAAAGAAGTTAATCCGGACAGAATATCAGGCCAGGGGGTGGTTATTCACAGCGGGTGCAAAATTTTCGGTAAAAAAACACTGATTCTCAAGGGAGCAGTGGTGGGATATGAAGCGCCTGTTACCATCGAAAACTGTCAAATCGGTCCGGATGTCAAATTAAACGGGGGGTTTTTTAAAGAATCAGTATTCTTAAATAACGTATCAATCGGTTCTTGCGCCCATGTTCGTGAAGGAACAATTTTTGAAGAATATTCCGGTGCTGCACATTCTGTTGGCCTCAAGCAGACAATCCTGTTCCCCTATGTTACTTTAGGCAGCCAGATTAATTTTTGCGACTGCATGATGTCCGGCGGAACAGGGAGAAAAAATCACAGTGAAGTCGGCAGTTCATATATTCATTTTAACTTTACCCCCCAGCAGGATAAGGCTACACCGTCTTTAATCGGAGATGTTCCAAAAGGTGTGATGCTCAACCAGTCACCGATATTTTTGGGAGGACAGGGGGGGTTGGTGGGCCCCAGTCGTCTGGCTTTTGGTGTTACCATTGCGGCGGGAACCATATTCAGAATGGATGAATTAAGGGAAAACCGGCTGATTTTTGGCGGTGCGGCAAAAAACGGAAATATTGCCTTTACACCCGGCACTTACCGCAATGTGAAGCGAATTTTTAACAACAATATATATTATATCGCAAACCTGCTGGCGTTGTTGCAATGGTATCAGCACATCCGGATTCAATTTTTATCTGATGAATTTCCCAGACAATTATTCGAAGGAGTGTTGGACAAGCTGGACCTTGCTGTAAATGAACGCATTAAACGTCTTGAAGATTTTTTAAAAAAATCATCAGAATTGAATAAAGTATTTTCTGAAAAATTGAAAAAACAAAATAATGAACTAGTTGGGCAATGGCCGGCAATCAAAGAAGTGATCCACGCCTATCAAAGAACCGCTGGTGATGACCGATTAAAAAACAGATTGATCCAGGCCATACAAAAAATTTCTGAAAAAATAGGTAATGATTACTTAGAAATTATTAAACTTCTTTCACCTGAAGAAAAGCAAAACGGAACCCAATGGTTGCAGGGGATTGTTGATCAGATGGTAAATGATATAAATAATAAGGATCTGAATATACATGGATAAAAAATTATTCGGCACGGATGGCATTCGCGGAATCGCCAATGAATATCCCATTACACCGGAAGTGATGATCAGGCTTGGACGGGCCATTATTAGTTCACTACCGGATTCAGCAGGCAAAAAACGGGTTGTTATCGGAAAAGACACTCGGATATCCGGAGATATGATTGAAAGCGCCATTGCAGCCGGCATCTGTTCCATGAACGGAGATGCGTTTTTAACCGGAGTGATTCCCACGCCGGGAATATCTTATTTAACGGCATCAGGAGGATATGATGCCGGTATTGTCATCTCAGCATCCCACAATCCTTTTTACGACAATGGGATCAAGATATTCGATCATATGGGATTCAAGCTGTCTGATAGGATTGAAAAAGAAATTGAAGGTAAAGTATTAGATGATATTCCAATCTCCAACAAGCTGTTATCTAAAGATATAGGCATTATAAAAAATTTTAAATCACCTGATTTGGAGTATATCCGATTTTTTAAAAAAACCTTGCCAAAGGATTATTCTTTAAGAGGGTTAAAAATAATACTGGATTGTTCAAACGGTGCAACTTATCAAATTGCCCCGAAACTGTTTGCAGAACTGGGGGCTGATGTAAAAACTATTTTTGCATCACCAAACGGCACCAATATCAACGACCATTGCGGTTCCCAGCACACAAACACTTTACGTGAAATTGTTTTAAAGCATAAAGCGGACATTGGTTTTGCTTTTGACGGGGACGGCGACCGCCTGATTGCGGTGGATGATTGCGGAAATGATGTGACCGGCGACCAGATTCTTGCCGTATGTGCCAAATTCATGAAAGAAAAGGGTCAATTACCCAACAATGTCATTGTCAGTACGGTCATGAGCAACGTTGGGCTGCGTCAGGCATTAAAAAAACTGAATATCAGGCATATTATAGCCGACGTAGGCGACCGTTATGTCCTGGCGCAAATGAAAAAAAACAATGCAATCATCGGCGGTGAAGATTCCGGGCATATGATTTTTCTGGATCACCATACATCCGGAGACGGTATTTTAACTGCCATTCGATTGATACAGGTGATTAAGGAAACTTCGCAAAGACTTTCAGAACTTACAAAAATAATCAAGATATATCCCCAGGTGCTTCTGAATGTTCCGGTCAAAGAAAAAATTAACATCCGGAATGTTCCGGAAATAAACGAAATCATTCAAACGGTTGAAAATCAATTGCAGGAGCAGGGAAGGGTGCTGGTGCGCTACTCCGGCACACAGCCCCTGTGCCGGGTCATGGTGGAAGGGCCGGATGAAGATGATACCCAGCGGTTTTGCCAGGATATCGTAGATGTGATTTCCAAAAAAATTGGCAAGGCGTAGCGGTTTTTCAGGCTCGAAATTATACAAGTAATATCTTGTGTGCCTGAAAAACCGTTACAATTCAGTAAATGTGACTTTTGACGATGCCATTAATTTCTGCTGTTGCCTAAAATACGAAGCAGCATAAGAAATAAGTTTATAAAATCAAGATATAAAGTCAGGGCACCGATAATTGCGCCTTTTCGGACGACTCCGGCATCCAGGCCTGCGGGCTGGGTAAGGGCCATATGTTTGAGTTTCTGGGTGTCATAAGCCGTCAGGCCCACAAAAACCAAAACACCGATATAGCTGATGACCATCGTCATGGCGGAACTGCGGATAAAAAGGTTAATAACCGTTGCGATGATAATACCGATCAGTCCCATGCTCATGAAACCGCC
>JAJRPH010000167.1 GCA_024280875.1 Deltaproteobacteria bacterium
CTTTGTTGCCGAGCACTTGAAGTACAAAAGTACGTCTATGCGCTCGGCGCCTCACATCTGCGGCACCCTGTGAATGCTTACACCTCATTGGTTGGAAGTGTATCAACAGTTGTACCCCCGTGAACGGGTACACAGAAAGAAAGGGGAGTTAAATTGAAAAGAGATATTCTGACACTTGCAGAACTGGAATTGTCAGATTTTACACTATTGCTCGATCGTGCGGCAGAGCTGAAAGCGCGTTATAAAAATGGTATTTCGGATCGTACTCTGGTCGGGAAATCAGTGGGTCTGATTTTTGACAAACCTTCCACCCGGACGCGAATTTCCTTTGAAGCCGCCGCCATCCAGCTAGGAGCGACCCCCATATTCATCAGCTCCGGGGATACCCAAATGGCCCGGAATGAACCGATAGAAGATACGGCCCGCGTTTTGTCACGATACCTTGACGGGATAGCTTTCAGAACTTTTTCGCAAGACCTGATTGAACAATTCGCCGGGTCATCCGATATCCCGGTAATCAATGCCTTGACCGACAAATATCATCCCTGCCAGGTGTTAAGCGACCTGTTGACAGTCATTGAACACAAAGGATCTTTTAAAGGGCTGAAAGTGACCTGGATCGGCGATGGGAATAACATGGCCCACTCATGGATCAATGCGGCTGCTGCTTTAGGGTTTACCCTGACATTGGCCTGTCCAAAAGGGTATGCGCCGGATAAGGACGTTTTAACCAAAGCCCTTGAAAAAAACAGCGCCATTTCGGTGACCATGGATCCCCTTGAAGCCGCCCTGGATGCAGATGTTATCAATACGGATGTTTGGGCAAGCATGGGCCAGGAAGAGGAACAGGTCCAACGTCAAAAGGTGTTTGAGGCATATCAGGTCAACTCCTTACTTCTGAATGTCGCCGATAAAGATACTATTGTCATGCATTGTCTGCCGGCTCATCGAGGCGAAGAAATAACAGCGGATGTGCTGGATGGACCCCGGTCCGTAGTTTGGGATCAGGCTGAAAATAAAATGCATATGCATAAGGCGATACTTGATGTCTTATTATCTGGCCGATGATTTTTAAAAAAAGTCATTTACAATATAAGTAATGCCCATTCACAAAAAAAATATAAAGAAGGGCACCAAACGTGGTTTTACTTTATAAATGAGAATTTTTGTTCAAGATCAAGAAAATCGAGGAATTGCGCGGAGGCGTAGCTGGCTACGTCGCACAAGCAATTTTGAAGATTGACGCAGATATTGGGCAAAAAGGCCATTTATGGATGGAACTGATTAAAGGAGATTTACCGTGACTAAAAAGGTCAACAAGGTGGTGCTGGCATATTCGGGTGGCCTTGATACATCCGTTATACTGAAATGGCTTATTGAAACATATCACTGTGAGGTCGTGGCGTTTGCTGCGGATATCGGCCAGGCGGAAGAACTGGACCATATTGATGAAAAAGCCAGATCAACCGGCGCGGTTAACGTTTATGTGGATGATCTGCGTGAAGATTTTGTGAAAGATTATGTGTTCCCGGCATTTCGCGCAAATGCCATCTATGAAGGGCAGTACCTGCTGGGGACTTCGCTTGCCCGGCCCCTTATTGCCAAACGCCAGATGGAAATCGCCGAACTGGAGAATGCGGATGCGGTAAGCCACGGCGCCACCGGCAAGGGAAACGATCAGGTTCGCTTTGAACTGTCTTATTTTGCGATAAACCCGCATATTAAAATCATTGCCCCCTGGCGGGAATGGGATTTAAATTCCAGAACCATATTAATGGAATTTGCCAGGAAACACGGCATACCGGTGACTGCCACTAAGAAATCACCATTCAGTACGGACCGGAACCTGCTTCATATAAGCTATGAAGGCGGCGTTCTTGAAGATCCCTGGAATGAACCCCCGGAAGATATGTATACATTGACCGTTTCGCCGAAAGATGCACCGAATGAAGTGGATATCATCGAAATAACATTCAAGCACGGTGATCCGGTGGCAATCAATGACCATTATCTATCTCCGGCTAATTTACTGGGTGAACTGAATAAAGTCGGGGGCCGACATGGTATCGGGCGTGATGACATTGTTGAAAACAGATTCGTTGGCATGAAATCTCGCGGAGTTTATGAAACACCTGGTGGCACAATTTTGCGGGTCGCCCATATCGGGCTTGAATCTCTGACTCTGGATCGTGAAGTCATGCACTTAAGAGATTCACTGATTCCCCGGTATTCGGAAATGATTTATTATGGTTTCTGGTTTGCGCCGGAGCGGGAACTTCTGCAGAAGATGATTGATGACACACAGAAAAACGTCAACGGGGTTGTCCGGTTGGAATTGTATAAGGGGAATTGCCGGGTCATAGGACTTAAGTCTGATGATTCACTATATAACGTCGATTTTGCAACTTTTGAGGATGATTCGGTTTACAAACAGTTCGATGCGGAAGGCTTTATCCGGTTAAACGCCCTTCGGTTGAGAATTCGGAAAATAATGAAAGACCGGGGATAAATCATGGCAGAAAAACCGTGGGGCGGCAGATTCGCGGAAAAAACAGACGCTGCGGTGGAAGCGTTTACATCATCCATTGACATTGATAAGCGTCTATATCAATACGATATTGATGGCAGCATCGCCCATTGTAAAATGCTGGCCAAAGCTTCCATTATAACCGCTGAAGAATCTCAATCGTTATCTGATGGTCTTGAAAAAATCAGAAAAGAGATTCGTGAAGGAAACTTTGAATTTTCCGACCGGCTGGAAGATATCCACATGCACATTGAAAACCGGCTGGCTGCACATGTGGGCAGCGTATCCCGGAAATTGCATACTGCCCGGAGCAGAAATGATCAGGTGGCGCTGGATATCCGCCTGTATCTACGGGATATGAGTTACAATATTATATACGGGCTGATTCAATTACGAAAAGTTCTGGTGGAAATGGCCGGACGACATATTGATGTGGTGCTGCCCGGTTATACCCATATGCAGAGAGCCCAGCCGGTGCTGTTTTCGCATCACCTGATGGCCTATTATGAAATGTTTGTCAGAGATACCCGTAGGTTTGAAGAAGGATTGGTTCGGATTAATGTCATGCCGCTCGGTGCCGCTGCTCTTGCCGGAACAACATACCCTATTGACCGGGCATTTACGGCATCACTCCTTGACTTCCCAAAGGTTTCTGAAAACAGCATGGACTCTGTATCGGACCGGGATTTCATCATAGAGTTTCTGGCATCAGCCAGTCTGTGCATGGTCCATTTCAGCCGGTTCTCGGAAGAACTGGTGTTATGGTCTTCATCGGAATTTAAGTTTATTGAACTTTCCGATGCATTTTCCACCGGCAGCAGCATTATGCCACAGAAAAAAAATCCGGATGTGCCGGAACTGGTTCGCGGAAAAACCGGGAGGGTGTTTGGCAGTCTGATATCTCTTTTAACATTAATGAAGTCGTTGCCCCTGGCTTACAATCGAGACATGCAGGAAGACAAAGCACCGGTATTTGATGCGGTTGAGACCTTAACCGCTTGCATTGATATTTACATCCGTATGCTGCCGAATATTAAAATAAATCAGTCTGAAATGAAGAAAGCGGTGTCAACCGGGTATTTAAATGCCACGGACATGGCCGATTATCTGGTTTGCCGGGGAATGCCGTTTCGGGAAGCTCACGGCTGTGTCGGCAAAGCGGTCAGTTACGGTCTGGATCACAAAAAGGAGCTTCATGAGTTGTCCTTGGATGAACTCCGGTCGTTTTCAGACTTGATTAACGAGGATATTTTTTCGGAACTGACAACCAGTCAAATGATTGAACGGCGACAGTCATATGGCGGC
>JAJRPH010000168.1 GCA_024280875.1 Deltaproteobacteria bacterium
CGGCACAAGCTTTTTCAGAGCCGAAACGCCTTTGCCATTCCAACAAACTTATTCTTGGTGTTTTCATTATGAACTCCTTGCTTAAATATTTGAGTTCATTATAACATAATTAATATCGGCTGAAAATAGTTTATAAGCATATTAAATTATCATTCATTAAATTTCCTCTGTTTATTTTGAAATGGATTAAATATCCGAATGCCGGATCAGTTCCGCTATATTTTCAATCAATTAACAAATCAAAAATTACAATCATAGCCATGGCAGCTGCCAGTGAGATTAAAGCGGCGCATTGAATAATGCGGCAGACATCATGAATATGATCCGGTGTAATTTCGATGTCATTCTCCCCGAGCCAGGGCTTGTCCACACATCCATAAGGATAGATGCAGGGCCCGCCCAAACGCACATTCAAAATGCCGGCAATTGCGCTTTCCGGGTGACCGGAATTGGGTGATGCATGCTTTTTGCGGTCCCGCATGGCAATTCGAAAACCGTTTTTTGCGTCATAACCACATAAAAAAGCAGCCGTAATGATAACCTGAACGGAAATGCGGGCCGGAACAAAATTTAAAAAATCATCTGTTTTTGCTGAAATAAATCCGAATTTTCGGTATCGATCATTTATATATCCGGTCATGGCGTCTAAGGTATTAACGGCCCGATAAAAAATCGCACCCCCAACGGCAAATTGTAATGGCGGCCATCCAAACAAACTGGCAAACAGCCATCCGCAAACAAACCAGAAAACAACAGATAAAAATCCGTCAACAAAATTCTCCGCCACACTTTCTACCGCCGCCCGCACAATGCCTGCAGAATTCAGGTGTCCGGCGTCCCGTCCAATAAATCGCTGAACATATTTTCGGGCATCATTTAAATGGTTATCCTGCAGTGATTTTTGAACCGGAGCGGCATGATCAAAAAGATCCCGAAGTCCGATCACAGAATAAAGAAAAAATATGCAGACAAAGATCCCGGCAGGCGGAAACCAGTTGTTTGCAAAGTGATATGCAGACAAAGCGCAAAAAATTGAGATACCTGACACAGTTGTTAACAGTAAAAAACCGCCAAAATATCCGGAAAGTCCGACTTTGAACAAAATGCTTTCATTGATGCTGATTAGTTTTCCCATCAACCGTACCGGATGAAATTGATATACCGGATCTCCGATCAACCGGTCTATGACAATGGCTGAAAAAAGAACTGCCAGTTCAATCATTTTCATTTTCGTATATGGCAGTTAATGCCTGTATCAGGCGAATATTGTCTTCTTTTCCCCGAACCGCTATTCGGAAAAAATTTCCATCAAGTCCTTTAAAATTTCGACAGTCCCGGATAAATAATCCTTTGTTTAAAAGTCTGGTGATCAAATCATCCAGATTGCGTGAACCCTTTAATCGGACAAAAATGAAGTTGGACGGTGTTTTAAATGGGCTGATGGCCGGAATATGATTGAGTTCATTGAACAATGTATTCCGCTGTTCGGTGATCAGCTGCCGTGTTTTAATTTCATACTCTTTACAGTCAATCAAAATATCCGCCGTTTTTTCTGCCACAGCGTTGACCGTCCAGGGTTCTTTAAAATGTGTGAGTATGGCAATGGTTTTCGGATGTGAAACAGCCGCCCCCATCCGCAATCCGGGCAGGGCAAAAAATTTTGTAAGAGAATGAAAGACAATGATATTCTCATACAGCTTATGCCGGGATAGTAGGGAATATCTTTTCGGGTTTTCAAGAAATTGTGAAAATGCTTCATCAATTAAAAACCAGGTACGTGGAAATCTTTCCGCCAAATTCAGTATGGTTTCGCAATCCAGAAGACTGCCGGTGGGGTTGTTGGGATTTCCGAAAAACACGGCATCAGTTTCGTTGATCAGCGCCAGGCTTTTGTCATCCAAATGATAATCCGCGCTATTGTTTCTTACCAGCGGCAATTCTACAATCTCTGCACCGACAGATACGCAGGACCTGTGGTAATCATGAAAAGACGGCGTGAAAATCAAGGCTTTTTTAATTTTAAGTGCCCGGGGGACCAGGTATATCAGTTCAATCGATCCGTTACCGGCCAGTACACTGCCTTCAGGCAGATTAAACCGTTTACGGTAATACCTTTCGATTCCCCTGCCGGTCTGGGACGGATATGCAGAAATACTGCTGAACCAGTCCGGCCATAGCCTGCGTATGATTTCAGGGGGGCCTAAGGGATTGATATTGATGCTGAAATCAGCCATCGGGTGTTTTAAAGCAATACCATACCGTTGAACTGCAGCATCAAGATTCCCGCCATGCATATGGAAAATTGAACCTGATAAAGTTTTCATTTTTTTTATTACTCTGAGCATATAATAATTGCCGTCTGCGGAGTTGCGGAGGTGTTAGCGGGCAACTAACAAATAAAGATCAAAAAGAATCTTATGCATTTTAAAAAAGACAAACCCACAGACGGCAAAAATTTTTTCAATATGATTATCCGGTTTTACTGATGATTAAGTACAGAGATAAAACATCCGCTGCTGCTGCTGTTACTATCATCAGGGGAACCTTGTGAACAAAAGACCACTTTATTCGGGTTCAATCCTGTGGAGACACTTTCATCGACAGTGTCTGTAACGGTATTTAAAATATCCACTGCGGCGGTTGACTGATTGCAAACCCACAGCATATTATTTTTATCCGTATAAACACCGGACTGCATCCCGGATATACTGATATTTTCAAATCCCGGAACAGCTGTCACATCACAACCGCAGGACGGATCGAAGGAATATAGAGTGTTATTTCCCCAGCCCGCATATCCCACAAAATATCCTTTGGTGCCGGATACGATGGCCATGCCGGAAACTGCGCCATAAACGGGTGAATCCAGTAATATCAACGCGGTTTCATAAGTTGCGGGATTCACCTGAACAATTCCGCCGGAAGCATCTCCATTGCTCTGATCCCAATTCCCTACACCCTGAACATAGATCCTGTTTGAATCATCGACATATTGAATGGCCAGCAGGTTAAAAATAGCTTCAATTGCAATCCCTTTTAAGTCGCAGTCACAGTTTTGAATATCAATTTCCATGTCTGTTATTGTATCAAACACGGCAATATAAGGAGTATTGTATGTATAATTGCCCCATCCGCCCGATGTGTCGATCCGCTGGAGTGTAATAAAAAGCATGTTGTCAACAATAATGCCGGAATCCATTTCCGGGTATCCATCATCGTCGGAATAATTGCTCAGGTCCAGTTCACCGATTTTGAACGCGGATTCCGATTCAGCCGAAGGGTCAACGATCCAGGCCTTGTCTGATCCGTATCGAATCAGGTATGCTTTTTCTTCATTGACAAAAACCAGGTCGTGGGGGTTGCTGTTGGCTTCATCCCCTTCAGTGGAAAACTGCCAGATGGGGGCGTCTGGTTTATTTACATCGTATTTGGTAATATTATTGGCCCCGCTTCGCTCCATCCGGTAAAAATATTTTTCATGGGACACAACCGTCAAATCAGAGCCCGACGGTTCCAGGCTGTTCTGTGCAACCCGGGGACCGCCGACCGGGTCAACGGATATAACTGAAAGCGCGCCGCTGGACCAGTCTGGAGCAGTTGTTGCGATAACGGCAGTTTGTGTTTCAGCAGCATTTACGGGAGAAATTATTCCAAATGTCAACAGACAGGTTACCATTAAAACCATCATGATTTTTGTGTTCATTTTCATCTCCTTAAGTGTAAAAAAGTATTAAATTTAAATTGAAAATTTGACGGAACAAAAATAGGAACGTCCGGGCTGCGGATACCCGTTAAAGTCCTCGTAATTGTTATTTTCGATATTTCTTGATTCAAATGTCAGTATCATTGTTTTCCAGACCCAGGACAGGGACGCATTGATTTCTGATTTGGATTTTGCCGGAAGCAGATTGGCGGTGTCGTAATACATACCATCTTCAAAGACATATATGATCGCTAATGACACGCCCGAGTAGTTAAATTGTGCTTTTGTCAGCCAGGAATGCCGGAATTTTCCGGGCAGCTGTTTTCTATTAAAGGCGTTAATTTTACTTTTATTTTTTGTGTCCTGGAATGTGTATTGCGCTGTCAATGAAGCAAATTCATTCAATGCCATTGTAAGATTACACTCAATGCCATAGATCTCAGCCTTTGAAATATTTTCTGATTTGCCGATGCCTCTGGCATCATAGGTTTTTGAAATCAGATCATCGATTCGGCTCATAAAAAGCACACCATAGCCGGAGCATTTTTTCATCAAAAAAGCATCAAATGTTTTATTGATTTCAAAACCCGTGTCCGCGTTGATTCCCTTTTCGGATTTAAGCGCCGGGTTGCCTATAAATATTCCCCTGTCTCCAAAAAGCTCATAAAATGAAGGAATCCGGTGGTATTGAGCAATGTTGGCTTTCAATGTAACCGCTGGATTGAAATGATATTTGACACCCATCTGGGGCATAAAATAGTTGTCATTGCGGTCTTCCAGTTCAATAGGGTTTCCCATGTCATCAACGGCTTTTTTTGATTCATCTTTTACATGCTGAAAACGCAAACCCGGAGAAATCTGCAGCCGGTGCCTGAACAAAAAAACAGTATCCGAAAAACCAGTGGTCAGTGAAAATCTTCGGCTTTTATTTGTGGTCTGATGGTTGAGTAAATCTTCGGAACTATAGATTTCGTTTTGCCCGCCCAGGCTGCATTGCAGGGCGTTATTGGCGGTCTGATATTCAATAAATGTCTTTGCGGATAATCGCCGGGTTTCATATTTATTTTTCTGTATCCCCAGTCCGATATGGCCGTTTGAATCATCATATTTTTCGGCCCTGTACAGGTAATCCAGCTGGGTGCAGGTGTCTAAATGGAAAGAGGAAACATCGTCCTTCACCCATTTGAGAGTGGAAATGTTCTGGGCAGTCGAAAATTCAGTATCTGTTTCTTCACTGTTGTTCCACGACGGCAGGCCCTGATCTTTTGAAAAAAAATTGTTAATAAAATCAAGACGGGAATCCGAATTGATTTCAAGTCCAAAACGGGTCAGAAGGTTCAACTGATCCAGTTGGGCATTATTGCGATTTTCCATTCGATCATCATCCGGATTGACCGGTGTGCCGTTATCGTTTTTAAACCGGAAATCATTGTCTGAGCAAAGATAGTCAGCAGAAATCAGGTAATCCCAATTCCTAAGGCGATGGTTGATAAAACCGGAATATTTTTGAGTGTTAAAGGAGCCATAACCGATGGATGCGCTCGATTTGAACCCCGGCGCGGAACGAATCGTTTTAATGTTAATCACGCCGCCGATGGATGCCCTGTCAAAATTAACCGGTGACATGCCGCAGTAAATCTCAACGGATTCCACATCTGCAAGAGAAATATTACTTAAATCCACGCCGCCCCCGGCAGCGTCATTCAATAATACACCATCTAAGTATACCATCACCTGTTCGGCAGACGCCCCACGAAGGGAAACCGTAGAAAAACTGCCCAGGCCGCCGGATTGTCTTACCTGGACCCCTGCCTGTTTTTCGATTATTTCGGCCAGGTTCTCGATTTTGCCTTCAAATTCACTGCGGTTGATATTATGGTAAAAAACAGGCGTGACCGAAATATCAACATCACCGGTCTGATAATTATTTTCAGTGGTTTTAGCGGTTACGACAATCGTTTCTAAGGTTACTGTATCCTCGGCCATCGCGCAGACAGGGAAACCGATACGGATTGATGCGCAGTAAATAACCATGCAGACAATAGCAGAAAAAAATTTAAAAGATTGATCATCCTGAATATCCGGCTGAATATCTGGCATCTGTTTTCCTTTAGTTCTATTTCGTACTTAACGGATGCCCGCGTTTTGAGATCTTTCTGGCAAAACAAAAAGGGAAATCCGCAGATCATAAATAGTGATCTCGCAGATTTCCCTTTTTTATCTTCAAGATGATCTTAAGGATTGTTTCTTTTGCCTAGAAAAATAATCCGATTATTCAAGCAGGTCTTCTGACTTATGGATCATCCTACTTGCCGCACCTTCCCCCGGTAATCCGAAGTGGTTTTTCGCGGCGTTCGTCACCAATTACAGCGGCGGGCCCGTTTCCGATTTTCACGGAATTCCCTATTAAGCTTTAAAAGCACTTGAACATGAAGACAGACTAAAGTTAGCAACCAACCAAAGTCAAGAAAAAAGTTTAAGGCACTTAGATAAGACTTTCCCGGTGTTATTCAAAAAGCACTTGACTTCCATTTTGCTAAAACGCTAAATAATATTTGAAAATAACGGAACAGGGTGTGAATCCCTGGCGGACCCGCCGCTGTAATTGGTGACGAAATCCTCGGTTTACCACCGCCCTTAAATGGACGGAAAGGTGAGGAGAGTAGGGTGATCCATAAGCCAGAAGACGATTTTTCAGAAATATGTATCAGATGTGTCGTGGAACAGCACATTTTGATTGTATTTTCCCAGATGAAATATTGAAAGAATATAATTACGTGTCAGCCGTGTGAGTTTTAAGGCTGAAATATACGTTTAATCTGGATAGTTGCGGGTCCCGTTAGCTTTTTTAAAGCTGTCGGGACCTTTTTTTTTGGACAAACGATCAGCTGGCAGGACAGTGCCTGAGCAA
>JAJRPH010000169.1 GCA_024280875.1 Deltaproteobacteria bacterium
CAATCGCTGTAAAATAAATAGAAAAACTATTTTCCAAAATTGCAACTTGACCGGGGTTTATATTTTTAACATATTGATATTTTTCATAAGTTAACCGGACAGCAATGATTGAAAATAACCCAGTACCAGATAAACATATCCCGGTGAATGATCCAGATTCCAGTATCCGGTCAAAATGTCATAGAAGGTTCTCTGCACAGGACTTGATTGCCCCATCGCGCTGACTTCTTTCCAGAATTTTTCCAGATTGGCGCGCGCTCCATCACGTCCGTTTTCCATTAATCCGTCTGCCACAACCACCGCATTCATGGCGCCTGCGGAAGTTCCGCTGATGGCTTCTATCTGGACTTTTTCGGATTCCAGCAAACGATCTAAAACCCCCCAGATATATGCCCCGTGCGAGCCGCCGCCCTGAAGCGCAAGGTTAATCTTTTTAGGTGACGCCTGTCTTAACGCTTCTTTATGACTAAATTTTGTTTTTTTTATCTGTTATCATTGTACCGTCCCATTGCCAAAAGTTATCAGCTGCAGATAAATTATTTGTTTTCAATATGTACGCTACAAATCACAGCCCCAGAACAAACTCCCGGTAAACCATGATTCCGGAATATATTTGAGACAGGGCAAGCAACAGCAACACCGTATTGCTGATGGCGTGAACAAGCGGTAAGACTTTGCGCTTTTTTTTCTTGTGGTTCATGTATAAACCGGATCCAAGGGCAAAAAGAATCAATGGAATCATCAATACGCCGATTTTAGAATGAATCCCGGTAATGAGCATGCCATACCAGCTTGATTTAACCATGCACAACCCCCCTGAAATACCGATCAGCAAGTTGACGGTTGCCATAATGCCGAACCGGACATGATGTTTCCAGTTAAAGCGGATTTTCTGTTTTAGGTGCAGCGATCGAAATTTGGAAAATCCAACCAGAATTGCCATTTGTTATAGGGCGAATCCTTTTAAGTCGATGTACTAAAAACAATCCATTAATGCAAATTGTTTAAGGCAATCTCATTAGTCTCGCATTTTCATCGTGCCTCATCCACCACCTGGCGGACATCGGCAAGGGGGAGTATACGATGTTTCATGACTTGTTTGCTTGAAAAAACATGCCTACTCGACAATGATGAAATAGCTTTGTTTCGCCGGCTTATAGTTTATAAAACAGCCGGTCATGGCGGCGGCAAGGCTTTTTGGGTGGCATTCTTTTGTGTTTTATATTATAGTATTGCGGAATTTCGGGAATTTATCAAATCTGCGAAAGGAAGTTGTATAAGCAATGATATCCATTTCACCCCTGTCGATATCGGCCGGAATAAGGGTAAGCCTGCTGACCGGGTTGCTGTTGCTTCCTCTCAATATTTATGCCTCGGATCCATCTGTGTTTAAAAGCAGGGAATATGTAATCCTTTTGCACGGCATGGCCCGAACGAAACATTCCATGTCAAAATTGGAAGTTTATCTTACCGAACACGGATATACGACAATCAATAAAGGGTATCCATCTACAAGTGAGACGGTGGAAAAAATTGCAGACGAATATCTGGCGCCTACGGTAGAACAATGTAAGGCAAGCGATGCGGATAAGATACACATTGTCACCCATTCTCTGGGCGGGATTGTCGTCCGGCTGTATCTCCAGAATCATTCGCTTCCGGAAGGCAGCCGGATCGTCATGATCAGCCCGCCGAACAAGGGGAGTGAACTGGCGGATTCATTTCGGAATTTGTCGGTTTATAAATGGCTTAACGGCCCGGCCGGGCAGGTGCTTGGCACAGAACCGGAAAGCCTTCCGAATTCATTAAAGCTTGTTGAAGGTGAGATCGGCGTAATTACCGGAGACAGAACATTGAATCCCTTTTTTTCATGGTTGATTCCCGGAGAAGATGACGGCAAGGTGTCCGTGGAAAGAGCGAAGCTTGCGGAAATGACGGATTTTCTGGTCGTGTCGAGCAGTCATTCTTTTATTATGCGGCATCCAGAAGTCTTGAAGCAGGTTGTTCTTTTTTTGAGAAACGGTAAATTCGCGCATGGATCCGAAAAAAAATAAAAATCCGGAATGGAATTCAGCTGTCGAAATCTGATTTTTTACGGGACTTTTCTTCCTTAATTTTTTTTATAATATTTCATGGCCTCAGGTATCAGGGATTTAATATTTTCAATTCGTTTTTTGTCTGACGGATGGGTGCTTAAAAATTCCGGTGGCGCCGAACCTCCTTTTTGGGCTGACATCCGCTGCCAGAAACCAACTGCGGCATTCGGATTATAACCGGCCATGGACATGAAGATCAGGCCCAAATGGTCTGCTTCATTTTCATGGAGCCGGCTGTAGGGGAGCATCAATCCATATTGGGCTCCCAGGCCGTAAACAGCCATCCAGATTTGCCGGGTTGCTTCCGGTTCGGTTTCAAGGGCAGTTGATAAAGCCACGCCGCCCATTTGTGTAATCAGCCCCTGACTCATGCGTTCATTCCCATGGTGGGCAATTGCATGGGCGATTTCATGTCCCATGACAACCGCCAGTCCGTTATCGTTTTTTGTCAGCGGCAGGATGCCGGTATATACAACCACTTTCCCGCCGGGCATACACCATGCATTAATTTCATCGTTTTCAACCAGATTAAATTCCCAGGCGTAATTTGACAGTTCATCGCTCATATTATTTTGGGCAAAATACTGCTCAACAGCCCTTTGAATTCTTACTCCCACCCGTTTAACCATCTGTGTCTGGGCCGGATTTTTACTTAATTGATTCTTTTTTAAAAACTGGTCGTATTCGGAAAGGCTCATGGAGAGCATTGTCTGCTGCGGCAGAAGGTTCAACTGATGACGACCGGTAATCGGAACGTTGCTACAGGCGATTAACAAAAAAACAATGACGGCAATGAAGATGATTTGTATTCGGTTCATTCTGTATTCCTTCAATATTTAAATTCGGTATATTGAATCTAAATATGCTGTATTCTATGATATGAATCAATGATAAATAAAAACGATTAAATAAAAAACCGGCGATTGTTTTACCGGACAGGTGGTAGTTGTTTTTTAGTAAATAAATTGGTAAAGATTATAAAAATACGGTTATCTTAACCTGTGGGAACGCCATTTCACTAATAAAAGAAAGTGCTTGCCAATGAAAAAGATGTGGTTGTTTATTTTTTTTGTCTTGATGATTCTGCTGCCATCGGTGGCCTTTTCCTGGATATGGACACCTCTTCAGCTCTCATTCTGGGACCCGATTCAGTTGTTTCCTGAAAATTTCAATATTTACGGTATTCGAATGAATCTGCCCTACGGGAGTAATCAGAATGTGACCGGCATTGATATCGGCGGTATGAATGTGACCATTCAGGGGCAAACAGGCGGTCAGCTGGGGCTGATGAATCTGTCCGAAGATTCCTGGGGGGGGTGCGGGGGGGTGATGAACTATACGAATAATCTTCATGGGGTACAGTTCGGACTTCTGAACACGGCTCAAAAATTTTCAACAGGGGTGCAGGTAGCCGGATTGATGAATCTTTCCGATCATGTAAAAGGGGTGCAGTTACATTGTGTAGTATTCGGTAATGGTGCCGTGCAGGTAGACGGTGCCCAATTGGTTCTTTTGGCAGGATATAACTTAACGGATGATTTAAATGGCCTGCAAATGGCGATGTTCGGATTTAATTATGCCAATGAGTCCGTTCAAGGCGTTCAGTTTGCCATGCTTTATAATTATGCAAAAAATCTAAACGGGCTGCAGTTTGGTCTTGTGAATGCCTGTGAAACCCTGTCCGGCGTTCAGATCGGGCTGGTGAATATTATCTGGCAGGAAAAAATGTCTTTCATGCCGTTATTAAATTTCAAGTTTTAATAGTGACTCCCCTGAAAAATCAAACGAATTTGTTTTTCATAAGGATTTTTCCATGAATCTGAGAACCTGTGTCGCGCCATCTGGAAAATTTATATACGGAATTCATAAACCTATCTTTCATGTCGTCAATATGCGGGAAAATAATTATGTCGGTCCGTTGGGTTTTTTTGCCGACAACACCCCTTTTGAGAATCAATCTAATTTCCCGCCAAGCGCGGTAGAAGAACCGAATGCGGATATTATTTATGAAATCCCCAATCCTTTTCCGTTTCGAGGCGTGACATATATAGCCAAAAGCTGGGCGGAAGAAAAAGCGAAGAACCCGTCCTCCATCATGCTGTCCGAACCGCCGAATGTCTCCTTTACTGCGACTATCCAAAAATGGTTTGGTAAGAATCAGTTAACGCCTGAAAAAAAAGACGCGATATTTAAGACGTTGCCGAAACCGCTTCAATTAACAATTGCCGGGACGTCAACCGATGTTGATGATTTGATTCGCCTTGCTGATATTTCATGTGAATTTATTTTTGATAAAAACACCCATCATCCCTGCGGGTTGAGATATCAGAAAAATGTGAGCGGACGATCCCGACCGGTTATTAATGATAAAACGTTATATGAGGTGATTGTCAATAATCCCTGTTTGCCGGATGATTACAAGCGGGTGATGGCCTTAAAGCCAGGGGTGCAGGGCGGAAGCGAAATCGTCGGTGAGTGGAGTAATATCAGCACTGGCGGTAAAACCCATGTTTTTGAATATCTCCGCAGAAACAGCTATATACCGTGGGGGCATTATGCGGCAAACATGGCGGATGATGCTGTGCGATATCGGGTCAATGACCTGTCGAAAACCGATATGCGTGCTTTGCGCCATCTTTATTATCAGAGAACATTTGTACGGCTGGCCCAGACCCTTGGCATATCCACGGAATGTGAAAGACGGTGTATGGCGGAAGAAGAGCTTGAAAGCCTGCGGATGCAGATCATTGAAGCGCTGGACACGCCTTTCAAACGCGATAATCTGGAGTTTAACCGCACCTTGTGGGGATGGAACTTCGGATTTGACTACGCCCCCAGCAAATATCGGCTGCATGCGTCACACCAGCAGATCCATCAGCAGTATGCCATGGTGCCGGCAGTTGTGACTGAAGGGCTTTTCCAGTCTGGCAGGAACTATCCCGGAAATATGATGGCCGCTTTTGCGTGCGGGGATTTAATCGCCGATTTTATCGGTCAATACCGGCAGCAGACCGGACAAAAATTTTTTAAAATTTACACTAAAGCCATATACAATAATCAGCGCCTGAACGGTAAAAAAAACAAAGACCGCAGCCTTGTGATTTACGAAGACGCCAATGTAATGCTTTTTGTTCCCAAAGCCCAGACATCCCAATGGGAAGTACAGTTGATGACTCTTCGTCCGGTCGGAAATATCCTTGAGGCGGATTTAAAAACCCGGCACTCGATTGATTATGCGATTTTATTAGCTGTTCAGATTTTAGAAAAAATGGGGGCGAAAATGATTACCACTATCGAGTATTCAAAGTCGTTCAATGCCGATAATGATGACGACCAGCGCCTTATGTATTCATTTCTGCCGCGTTTGCCGGAATCCCCGGGCGCATTCAGTGAAGCGCAACTGAGATGGATTAATGGTCATTATCCGGAAGATTTTGCTGCTGCCTGCAGAATGAAAATATCTGCTGCGGGTGGTGAAAAAGAACCAAGTGAAGGCCTGTAAAAATCCCTTTCTGCTGATTTTCAAATTGTTTCCATGATGAAGTCTGATAGAAAGTCTCATCAACCGGATAACCTATTTCTTGCGTGAACATCCATTGCCACAATTCCTGCACCCCGCTGTTGTTTGATTAAACTGCTTCTCTAAATAATATTAATTAATTTAGCGATATTCTTTCCCGAATTACAAATTTGTAGCTTAATATTACATTTTTGTACTATAATGCATTGAATTTGTATTTATTTAAATTATCTAACCACCTTTAAATATTGTTAAAAAAAATATTATTAGAACTGGCACGAGTGTTGCTATATAGGAATGCAAAGGAAAACAAGGAAAACAATGAGTACATTAAAACAGACAACAGAATTATACTCAGCAACATATTCGAATATTTTGTCCAGCCACCGGTCATTATTATTCAGTTCTCCGTCAACTTCGGAAGAAACACCCGGTATGCTTAAAAAACATGCGCTGAGTATTGATCATTATTTCCAGAGCTGCTTTGAATCCAGCAATATCGGTCCTAAGATGGATTTTATCCGAAATCCTTATGCCATTATCGCTCTTGGCGGTTACGGTAGATCGGAGCAGTGCATACACTCTGATGTGGACTTGCTTTTTCTTTTTCAAAAACATGTGCCGACGGCCGCTGATGAGTTGATCCGCGAAATTATTTATCCGCTCTGGGACCTCAAAATTGAGGTCGGCTATGCCACCCGTTCTGTCGATGAGTGCGTTTCCATGGCAAGAGGGGATTATGAAATTTTAACATCAATATTGGATGCGCGGTTTATCTGCGGAATTTCTTCGGTGTTTATCAAACTAAGAGATCAAATCAGACGAAAAATTGTCAAACGCAATTCTCAAAAGATAATGAAATGGCTGATTGAAAGAAATATTAAACGGCATCAGAATTTTGGGGACTCCACTTTCCTGCTTCAGCCGAATTTAAAAGAAGGCCAAGGCGGCCTCAGGGATTATCACACGCTCCGTTGGATCGCCACGATAAAATATGATCTGCAGCATACCCGGGATTTAGAATTCCAGGGAGTTATGTCCCACCTTGAATATAATGAGCTGATGGCGGCGCTTTCGTTTATATGGAATGTCAGAAACAAACTGCATCTGCTGACAAAACGAAAATGTGACCAGTTGTATTTTGAACACCAGCGGCCGGTGGCCGAGTCCATGGGGTTTTCTGATGAAAAGGGACAGTCGGCGGTTGAAAAATTTCTTGGTGAGCTCCATTTTCATATGGCTTTTATCAAAAATCAACTCCAGTTGTTTTTATATGAATTTGGGTACGGGAAAAGGGGCAAATGGCGCCAGAGTGCTCGAAAAATTGGTGAAACTCCAGGAATCAAACTGTTTAAGGAACGTCTAAATTTTGATTCTCCGGAAACCATACTGAATGATCCGGAAATGCTGATTAAAATTTTTGAAGTCAGTGCCAGGCTGAAAATGCCTCTCAGCAGGGAAGCGGAAAGACTGGTTCGGGAATTTAATTACCTGGTGGATGATTCGTTCCGAGAATCTCTGATAGTAAGGAATTTATTTGAAAAAATACTGATTTTGCCGGTGCCTACGTTTAATGTTTTGGAACAAATGCTGAATACCGGGTTTCTGGCCAGCCTGATTCCCGAATATAAAAATATCATCAATCGGATTCAGTATGATGCCTATCACCTCTATCCGGTTGATAGGCATTTGTTGAAAACGGTGTATACACTGAAAATGTTCGGAGAGACGGGAAACTCGGAGCAGGATGGGCTTTGTGCCAGGTTATATCGGGGATTAAAGCGGAAAAAGATTCTTTTGCTGGCTGCTTTGCTTCACGATATCGGTAAGGGGCAGGAAGGTCGGCATTCGCTGGCAGGTGCTGAAATATCGGGCACCGTGTTAAAGCGAATGGGATATAATCCACGGGAAATAGATCTGGTTTCATTTTTGATTGAAAATCATTTGCTGCTGATTAAAATCGCCACTCGCCGGGATATCAATGATGAAGAGACGGCAATCGCCTGTGCCCGTCAGATCAAAGACGGTAAACGTCTGATAATGCTTTATCTGCTGACAGTCGCCGATTCCTGCGCAACGGGCCCCAAAGCTTGGAACAGCTGGACCTCATCATTGCTCAGGGACTTTTTCCTTAAAGTCCTTGGAATTATAGAAAAAGGCGAGTTCGCTACCACCAGTGTCGTCAATCGGATTACCAGGAAAAGGAATGCGGTGCTTACCGCCGGTCAGGGTCTTGAAGTAGAAGATGTACTCAGAATTTTTGATCAAATGTCTCCACGCTATGTTTTGTATACGGAAGCGGAAGATATCATCACCCATATTCTCCTGTACAACCGTCTTCCCGGAAAACCGTTTGTATTGAACGTTGTCCATGATGCTGAGCTAAATAGTCGAACCGTGACCATTTGTGCAATAGACCGTCCCGGGTTGTTTTCGAAAATCGCCGGCGTCTTTACATTAAATAATATCAATATTCTCGATGTGCAGGTCAATACATGGAAAAATGACATTGCGATGGATATTTTTAGAGTTGAGCCGCCGCCCGAGCAACTGTTTGAAGATGAAAGATGGCAGCGAGTGGAAAATAATCTTAAAGCGGTCCTTGCTGGCGAGATGGATCTTCAAGCAGAAATGTCCCAAAAAACGGTCACAGGGAAACGGGAAACAGCGGTTTTGTCCATCCGTCCGAACCGGGTGGCCGTGGACAATAACGGCTCCAGTTTTTATACGATAATCGAAGTCTTTTCATACGATTTTAAGGGGTTGCTTTATAGTGTGACAGATGCAATCAGCCAGCTGGGGTTGAACATCACTGTGGCAAAGATCGCTACCAAAGTGGATCAGGTTGTGGATGTTTTTTATGTCTGTGATGAAACCGGTTCGAAAGTGGATGAGCCAGCGGCTGTGGACCAGATCAAAAAAGAGATTCTGGCGATTTTGCCTGCCCAAACTAATGAATAAATTTACTCAAAAGAGTATTGGTCGTATTATAGATTATGTTTTTTATAGGAGTAGAAAAATGAGAAAAAAAAGTATGATGTTAACAGTTGTTTTACTATTATTGCCGATTCCATCAGCTTTTGCTGCAGATGTCATAGATTCGGGAGACACGTCATGGATGATTGTTGCCACAGCGCTTGTAATGATGATGACACCAGCGGGCCTGGCGCTGTTTTATTCAGGAATGTCCAGATATAAAAATTTATTAAATACATTTGCGATGACTTTTGTATCCTATTGTCTGGGAAGTATCATCTGGGTTATATGGGGTTACACCCTTGCATTCGGGCCGGATCACGGCGGGATGATCGGTGGGCTGAACCATTTGTTTTTAAATGGGATTGATGTCAACAGTGTTACAGGCACCATACCCACTTATGTATTTGTATTATTTCAGTTAACATTTGCCGGTATCGCGGTTGCTCTGGTTCTCGGGGCAATCGTTGACCGGATGAAGTTTTCATCATGGATTATCTTTGCAACATTATGGATAACACTCATTTACTGTCCCATTGCTCACTGGGCCTGGGGTGGCGGTTGGATGGGCGAAATGGGTGCGCTGGATTTTGCCGGAGGCAATGTGGTGCATATTAATGCAGGAGTTGCCGGTCTGGTTCTGGCCATGGTGCTTGGGAAAAGAAAAGGATATGGGCGGGAGGCGATGTTCCCGTCCAGTGTGGCATTGACCGCACTGGGGGCAGCCTTGTTGTGGTTCGGATGGTTCGGGTTTAACGCAGGAAGCCAGCTGGCAGCAGACGGTGTGGCCGGTTCGGCATTCCTGGTAACCAATACATCCGCAGCCATGGGTGCTCTGGCATGGATGTTTGCGGAATGGTATTTTGCAAAACAACCCACGGTGCTTGGCATCGCATCGGGTGTTGTTGCCGGATTGGTTGCCATTACACCGGCCGCTGGTTTTGTGAATCTTCAGGCATCATTGATCATCGGACTGGTTGCCGGGGTGCTTGGATATTTCAGTGTATCCACCCTGAAATTAAAAATGGGATATGATGACTCTCTGGATGCCTTTGGGGTGCATGGCATTTGCGGGATCTGGGGTGCTATCGCCACTGGTTTGTTTGCCTGTCCTGCAATTTCAGGTGCTTCAGGGCTTTTCTACGGCAATCCCAAACAGCTGGTGATACAGATTGTGTCAATTGTTGCCACTATTGCTTTTACGGCAGTGGGAACCCTGATTATTGTGTACATAACCAAATTTATTACCGGCGGACTGAGAGTTGAACTTGAACAGGAAATCGAAGGGCTTGATAGTGCCTTGCACGGTGAAAGGGCTTTCGAAATCTGATAGCTTTTCATTTAATTGGCTGAATAAATATAATAATTATGCAGGAGGTGTGTTATGAAAAAAATAGAAGCCATCATTAAACCGTTTAAATTAGATGATGTAAAACAGGCACTGAGCGATATCGGGCTTCAGGGAATGACGATAACGGAAGTCAAAGGATATGGGCGCCAAAAAGGCCACAAGGAAATCTATCGCGGTGCAGAATACCTGGTTGATTTTATACCTAAAATTAAAATTGAAATTGTCATCTCAGCCGATCGGCTGGATGAAGTGCTGGAAACGATCAAGAAATCCGCCAATACCGGAAAAATTGGAGATGGTAAAATATTTGTTATGTCTTTGGAAGAAGTCATCCGGGTTCGTACAGGTGAAACCGGTGTGGAGGCAATCTGATCTTTAAGGATGAACACTAACTATAACTTAGGAGGGAAGCTAAATGACAAGCCCAAAAGATGTATTAGCATTGGTAAAAGAGAAGAGTATTCGTGTAGTTGATATTCGTTTCATGGATTTTCCGGGGATCTGGCAGCATTTCACAGTACCGGTTTCTGAACTGGATGAATCCAGTTTCGAGGACGGGTTTGGTTTTGACGGATCCAGTATCCGGGGATGGCAGCCGATTAATGCCAGTGATATGCTGGTTGTCCCGGATGCTTCAACCGCGAAAATCGATCCGTTTTATGAAGTGCCGACCCTGGTGTTGATCGGAAATATCGTGGATCCGATTACCCATGAGGCATATTCCCGTGACCCTCGAAATATCGCTC
>JAJRPH010000170.1 GCA_024280875.1 Deltaproteobacteria bacterium
AGCACGATCAGACGAAAGAGCCGGAAAATCGTATCCCCGTATTCCGTCTGGATAAAAAATATTTTCTGTTCCACAATGCCGCGAATCAGGCTGATCAAAAGAGCGCCTATAGACCACAGGGCCAGCAGCCTGCCGGTCAACAGAAACCAGGGCGCATCATAGGAAATAAACGCCTTGATCAGGGAAAACGCCCCAAACAGGATCACCGGAATCAATGCTGCGGTCACGGACAGCAGTGCGAGCATTAAAAACGGATACAACTCTTCCGGCAATTTCTCAAACAGCGGCCGGGCTGCCTGTTCTGCCTTTAAAAGAACCCGCTTGCGGCCGATCAGACTGTAGATGACGGCCACCAGGAAAACAAATACAACCACCGATCCGGCAAATCCCAGCACCCGGCTTTGTTCCAGAATCTCTTTGATGAGAACCAGCAATTTACCGGGGAATGCCAAAGCCTGATCATACACATAATTCAGGGTATCGACGTCCCAGCCCAGAGGCGTGTATTCAAACAAAGACCGGGCCTGATCTCTTAAATCCTCAGTCACCTGATCCGCTCCGTGCTTCTGGAGTCTGACATGCTATCCGAAAATGTAACCAGCGCCCTTTCACTTTCCACAGGCGCTGCCGCCTCTCCTGCGTCACTGAGAGCAATCAACGCCCCTGCCAGCTGAACCATGCAGACCATCAAAAAAATAAAAAAAACCTGCGTGTTTTTCTTCATGGGAATATCATTTTGATTTGGGGTTAGAATTTGAAAAAGACCTGATTAAGATAAAATATACCTATTCCCCAGACTGCGGGGCTCCGAGTAAAGGATAAAGTACGTTTCCGTTTCGAATGGAATAATAATGATAAAACGATCCTTTGCCGGGGATGACATCAATTTGCGGAAGCGTCACGTTTTGCCCCATGATGTTTAAGTGGATTCGATTGCTACCTTCCGAAAGGGGCACCCGAATCATGGTCAAGTATGCGGGCAGCGTCTCCCAGCACCGGGTATCCGGTACTTCCATTAGAAAAAACACAATGCGGACCAGCAATTCCAAATTGTCATCATTGATGTTGTGCGCAATGGCCTCCTTGGCCACCACACGGGCGGTTTCTTTTGCAATAACCTGCACCAGACGTTCCTTTAGAGAGGCTTTTAAAATCTCCCCGACATCGGTTGAGATAATATCGGACGACCCCGCTCCAGAAAGCGGCCCCACCGAAGGCGGCGGCAGATAGCCGTTGCGATCTTTATAAGTTGAAAAAGAAAACCGGATGGATGGGGGCACCACAATATTGTGCGGGATTTTCACCGGTGATTCGCCCTGACTGACAAAAATAATCAGCTCACCCGCTTGACTGCCTTTTCTCTTTAATTCTGCTTCCGGAAGAAACTGCCGAAAATGTTCCACTTCATCGTCAAAACCCAGGTGTCTTCCCAGATCGCATAGTTTACGGGCAACCGGTGAAGGATCCGGCAAGAGTTCGGCCAGTTTTTTGTATTCAATATACGCGCCGTTGATTTCATTTAACCCTTCATAACAGTGGGCGATCAGAGCCCGGGTAAAATAATCGGCGGAACAGGCCTCCGGAAAGGTATCATACACCTCCAGCGCCTGCTTGGCCTCAACAAGCGCGCTTTCAGCATCCCCGAGCATGAGAAAATCCATCATTAGATACGTATGGACCAGCAGGCGTTCCGCATATTCTCCCTTATAATCGGTAATCCATTCGGATGTCACCAGAGAAGCGGTCTGCTGGCCGGCGCTGATTACATCCTGCTCCTGGATCAATGCGGTGGCATTCAACAAAATATCAATGCTGCCCTGGTAATCCCCGGCATGGTGAAGGATCGCTCCCTTTTCCATATCATATAGCAGCTGGTCGCGTGTGGGCACATCTTCCCGGTCGGATAAAGCTTCGACTGCCTGGTCAAGCTGACCGCTGTAGAAAGCATCCCGCGCCTGGTTCAGTTTTCCGGACGCGCACCCGGATATTACACTGCTCAACATACATACCAGCAGACACACCCATTTGAATTTGCAAAAGACTTGAGAGGACTCCATCATATCAGGTATTTATTCATTTCCGTGATTTGCGATAATTTTTCCGTTCCCCGGCAGCAGCAGCTAAAAAACCGCTGCCAGGGTATGAATCAGAAAAAAACATTGCCAAAATAAACTGATAACGAGTTAACGACTTACCAGCCGATAAACGGTTTTGAGGATTCCCGGACGATTTCCGCGCTGTCGGTCCATTCGATAATGCCGGTCTGCAAATCGGTCAATTCCAGGGTCAGGCTGTAGTATTGCAGGGTTTTTTTTGTCAGACGCATCTGCTTGGGCTGTTTCTTCTTAATGGATCGCAAGGTTCCGGTCAGCATATATTCTGCACCGATTTGTCTTGCCCGCTGAAGCCGGGTCTCGGCGCTGACATTGCCGCCGTACTGGTAGTTGGATTCTTTGGCAATATTATCCCGCTGGACCTTGTTAACAAACCGGGCTTTTCCGGACTGCATTATTTCCTGGCGGATATCATCGGTGATTCCGTCTGTCTCAATATGCTCGGAAGTCCGGTTGGCCACTCCGTAAATAATAACCACCGGCCGGTCATATCGTGCCACCAAAGGCGGTTTATTGACCAGTGATTCCACAAGATTGTTTACAATGGCCTTTTTATCAGAAAAATCATAGCCTTCATCATAGTGGATGGCATCGTCCGAAGAAAGATCCCGGGTGGTCGCGCTGCAGCCGCCCAACATCAATAGAATCACCGCCGCCAACACCAAAAAAATGCTTTTTTTTAAAAAATTCCGGAACATATGTTGCCTCCTTTTAAATCAATTAGGTTATATTAAAAATTCAAACCGCGTATTTGCAACCCTGATTACTGAATGCAAAATTTCCACTGAATCCATAAAATAATAGAAAAATTTACGTAAAACCGCAAGGCATTCGATCAACTTAAATAATAAAAAATTTTCGGCCGGGAACCGAACGATCATTTTAAAACCGGCTTCACCGACAATCAGTTGACTTTATGCTTTAAAAACAGATATTTCACTGCCCCTACACCTGTTTATTATGATAATGATTGCTTGGGCAAAAATTATTTGTTATTAATAAGAGCTGTTTTTAACAATACAATCATAATAGGTTAATATAATGACTAAATCGTCCAAACATGACACCTTTTCACATCAACTGTGGAATTTTTTTGCATCCGTAAAACTATCCGTGTTCATTCTTTTGTCCCTGGCAATGACATCCATTATCGGCACCGTCATCCCGCAGAACGAAAACCCCATGATGTACCAGCAAAAATTCGGCGATGTCCTGCTCAAACTATTCCATACACTGGATATCTTTGATATGTACCACTCCTGGTGGTTCCGGTTTCTGCTCTGCCTGCTGACAGTAAACATCATCGTCTGCTCCATCAACCGGCTGTCGTCAACCTGGAAAATCATTTTCCCCAAGCAGCCGTCTTTTAGAATCAACCAGTTTAGAAAAGCCAAAAACCGCCAGGACTGGGAAGCTGCAGGCGCTCCGGAAGACGTGAA
>JAJRPH010000171.1 GCA_024280875.1 Deltaproteobacteria bacterium
ATATTAGAGAATTCCGAAAGTAATGATGCATATTATTATGATATTTCACAAGCCATATTGATGCATTGTGGTGAAGATTACTCTGAATCGAAACTAGCTGCAATTGCAGGTAAGATGCATGGTAAAGTTGAATCTGATAAAAAATTCTTAAAAAAAGTAGAATTCATTGACTGACTTTATCTGTATTTCAAAAAAATTATCATCTCCATAAAAACTCCACAAACAATGTGTTTTATAATTTTTTCTATCACCCTTCTTCGGTTGACAAAGTATAGTAATGAAGGGTACCCTGCGCTGCGACAATTCCTGCCCTGAAAATTACAACGGATGGAATCATGGCTTTACCTATGGCCGATTGAAAAAAATTTAAATAGAAAAAAGAGAACGAATAGTGGATGAAATAATCATTAAAGGTGGGCGTTCCCTTTCCGGTGAAGTGGTTGTCGGCGGCGCCAAAAATGCAGCGCTCCCTATTCTGACCGCATCCATTCTTGCGAAAGGAAAATTCACCTTTCAAAATGTCCCTGACTTAAAAGATATTGACAGCATCAAAGAACTGCTGTCCACCATGGGTGCTGCTGTGGAATGTGACGGCCATACAGTCCATATCGACACTGCCGGTATGAATCAATACGAAGCCCCCTATGAACAGGTCCGGAAAATGCGGGCATCCATTCTGGTGCTCGGGCCGCTGCTGGCCCGGATGAAAAAGGCAAAAGTCTCATTACCCGGCGGCTGCGCCATTGGCGCACGGCCCATTGATCTGCATTTAAACGGATTATCCATGCTGGGCGCGGATATCAAACTGGAACATGGATACGTTGAGGCGACCTGCAAACAGCTAAAAGGCGCTGAAATCTATTTTGATATTCCGACCGTCACCGGTACGGAAAACCTTATGATGGCAGCAAGCCTGGCAACGGGAACGACCGTATTGCGCAATGCCGCTCGTGAACCTGAAATCATTGCTCTGGCAGATATTTTAAACAAAATGGGAGCGGATATCAGCGGTATCGGAACTACGGTAATTACCATTAAAGGTGTGAAGAAACTCAAGCCGGTAACCGCGACCATTATTCCGGACCGTATTGAAGCCGGAACCCTTATGGTTGCGACAGCTCTTACCGGAGGGGACGTTAAAATCAAGAACTGCAACCCCCTTCACCTGAAATCCGTTATTCACAAACTGGAAAAATCAGGGGCCGAAGTCCAGGTATTTAAAAAATCAGTTCGCGTTAAAGGGGCAAAGACCATCAACAGTATTGATCTTAAAACCATGCCTTATCCCGGCTTTCCCACGGATATGCAGGCGCAGTTTATGGTATTAATGTCCGTTGCCAACGGATTTTCCGTGATTTCGGAAAATATTTTTGAGAATCGTTTCATCCATGTCAGCGAACTCTGCCGCATGGGAGCAGATATTACCATCTCCGGCAACCACGCCATGATCAAAGGCGTTTTACAATTATCCGGCGCGCCGGTCATGGCTACGGACCTGAGAGCCAGCGCTTCGCTGATACTTGCCGGGCTGGCGGCCAAAGGGACGACTACCGTCAGCCGGGTCTATCACCTGGACCGGGGTTATGAATCCCTTGAGAAAAAGCTGGCCCGTCTGGGCGCCGCCATTAAACGAGTACCGGCAAAAAAGAAATCCTAAAACACAAATCCGAGCCCAGAGGACATTGTTTGTCAACAGGAACAATCCGAATACCTGAAGCGCTCACCTTAAAAACGGCACAGCCTTTCCCGACACATGTTTTCCCGGAACATTTCCTGATGGACCGCATCTATTTTCGCCCGCTCATCCCGCTGCTCATTGCATTTATCGCGGGCATTACCGCAGCAAATTATCTGCCTGAACAGACATGGCTGATTTGTTCAGGTTTTTTTATATCAACCGGTATTATCATTTACTCGGTTTACCGTCACAAAAATGCAAGACTTTCCCCTTTGTTCCTTTTTTTCTGCCTGGGGTATTATGCCTTAACGCCCTGGCTGTCTTCCGCTCTTTCGCAGGACCCGCTCAATTTCTATGTCAATAACCATATCCAATTGGAAATATCAGGAATCATAGAAGACTCTCCCATGTCCCAGAACTATCGCACGGTCTGTATGTTAAACCATATCCGGTTAACCCGCCCGAACAGTAATGAACCGCCGGTTTCGGTGCGTGGAAAAATCCGGACGATTATTTACGGAAAAACGAACGACCTGAGCATTGGGGCACGGTTGACATATACCAGCAAAATCAGATCCTTTACAAATTTTAAAAACCCCGGAGGATTTGATTATATCAAATATATGACATTCAAGCAGGTCCGGGGCAATGCCTATACATCTTTTAAAAAAATCACCATTCAGCAGGCGGCAAACAATCTACACAAACAGTTGTCATCTGTGCGTCAAAAAATTTCAAACCTCATTGATCAATCATCTACCGGCGATGCGAACGCCATATTAAATGCCCTGATTCTGGGGAACCGCCGGCATATTTCCAAACCCCTGCGCCAGGCGTTCAACCGGGCGGGGATCAGCCATATATTAGCTATTTCCGGCCTGCATATCGGCATTGTCGCTTCTTTCGCCTTTTTCCTGTTTACATGGCTACTTTCCCGATTTAAGCCTTTTCTGCGGCATGCCTGGACACGGAAAGGGGGGGCGGTTTTATCCCTTATACCGATTATGACCTATGGCATCATGGCCGGCATGTCGCCTTCCACCCAGCGGGCCGTTATTATGGCGGGCGTGTTTCTTCTGACGTTTCTGATCGAACGCGAACATGATTTAATCAATACGATATCCATTGCCGCATTGATCATTTTAATCCTTGCTCCGCCATCTCTTTTTTCCATTTCATTTCAGCTTTCCTTTGTTGCGGTATTGTCGATTATCTATGGAATTTCCAGGATATTCCAGTCAACGGAAAAATCCGAAAACATGCTGACCAATCTGCTGAAAACGACGACTGCATTCATTATCGTCTCCGGCCTTGCAATTATCGGCACCGCTCCGTTGACCATGTTTTATTTTAATCAGATTTCGTTTATGGGAATTCTTTCCAACCTGATTTTTATTCCGTTAATCGGATTCGCGGTGGTACCGTTGAGTCTGTTTTCTGTTATGGTATTATTGCCTGTCTGTTCAACTGCGGCCTTTTGGGGCCTTAAAGTATGCGACATTATCCTGACCTTTTCCATTGATTGGATATATCGGATTGCAAGTCTGCCCTATGCTGCTGTAAAAACTATTACCCCGTCTGTTATCGAGATTATCTGCATCTATGCCCTGCTCGGATCTGTTTTATATCTATTATTTCCCCGTGCAAACCGAAATATTAATCCGAATAAACCGCAGAATAAAACTGATAACGAACATCAGCCATATAAGAATTCGCGCCTGAACGAGGCAGGCATGGCAACAAAATCATTAGACCGTGTTCTACTCAACAAATGCAAAAAAAGGCTCAAGAACCTCTCTTCAGGCAGAATGCGCGCTTTAATCTTTCTGGTAATCACCTTGCTTGTTCTGTCGGCTGATATTTTTTACTGGGTGCATAAACGCTGGTGGAAAACCGACCTGACCGTATCGATCGTTGATGTTGGACAGGGCAATGCCGCCCTGCTTGAATTGCCTGGAGGCCAATGCGCACTCATTGATGGAGGCGGATATTCAGACAACACTATTTTTGATATTGGCGAAAAAGTGATCGCGCCATTTTTGTGGCATAAAAAAATTAAAACCGTCGAAACGGTCATTTTAACACATTATGATGCAGACCACTTAAACGGCCTGATCTACATTCTTAAACATTTCAATGTCCGGCGGGTGTTAGCCAATCATGATCCAGGCACATGTTTGAAAAACGACGAATTGATGGATGTAATTCGTCAAAAACAAATCAAATACCCGGGCTATAAAACTTTTTCAAAAAAAATCGAATTAAGCAAAGTGAAGTTGAAAATATTTTATCCGCAGGAAAACTTTGCAGACCTTGTTTCAAAAGACTCATGGCGGGATTCAAACAATAATTCAATGGTCGTTCAAGTCAATTTCGGGGATTATTCCATTCTTTTTCCGGGCGATATCATGAAAAAAGCGGAAAAAGAACTCGTTGCTTTAAATTATGATCTGCGCTCAACGATCATGGTGGCACCCCATCATGGCAGCAGCAGCTCAAGTACACCGGAATTTCTCAAACAGGTAAATCCGGAATATATCATTATTTCATCCGGCGGGCAGAATCGATACGGGTTTCCTGCGCCGGATGTGCTGGCGCGTTATGAAAAGGACAGAATAGTAACATTGCGGACTGATCAAAACGGTTGTGTCTGCATATCAACTGATGGCAACAACTTAACCCTGGCACCGATAGTTGGGGAAAAGATATCGCTTGATAATTAGCCTGAGATTTATTTTTTTCTCGCAGGGACATGAGGACGTTCAAGAACAAGGGGATGCCCAAACAACTGCCAAACAACAGATTGATTTAACGAGTGAGGACCGTTATAATATCAATAGCTATACCGGATATATGGCAATCATGAACCAATGAACAGAACTGCCCGGCTGATAGCCGGCAGGAGCCAAACATGTATCCGATAATTTAATCACTCACACTGCGATTCCATTTGATATCACATTCCGGTTATCTGGTTCATAACACGTAACTTCCAATGGGAGATGAATTGATGATGGATGCTGAAAAAGAAATAAAAAGAACCCTGCGATTAAAGAACAACCTCTTATCATGCAGATATGAAATTTGCATTGAACGCATGAAATTTTTTACCGAGGCCTATAAGAAATAAAGAAATCCCCAGCCGTTTTTTATTGAAGACCATGAAATTGATGAACTGGTGGAAATGATCCCTTTCTGGCAGGGAAAATCTCTTTCAATCGATATCATACACAAACAGCTGCTTGAAAAAGAACTGATCTCAGATAAGGGAATGCTGGCAGCCCTGGCACCCAACATTGCCATTCAAACCGGGACGACAGAAGGCCACCTGTCTGCGGGATATGAAAAGCTCCTGCAATCCGGGTACAATGGAATCATTGAAGAAGCTGACGTTTACCAGAAAAATTTGCATGCGGATGATGACAAATTTCAGGAAAAATATGATTTTTATGAGTCTGTCAAAATAATCCCAATCATTTTTTTCTCTTTTGTTTTTAATAATAAAACCCGGGAAAAAATTGAAAACAGGATTCGTGATATATATATACAAAATCACTGCTGTCCGGTTAACTTTTTTTACTACAATATAACACCTTGATTATTAATATGATACTTGCAATTTTATTTTTTGAGATAGCGTTTTCGGTTTTTTTGTTATTTTTCGCCTCCGGCGAGGTTTTTTTATTATA
>JAJRPH010000172.1 GCA_024280875.1 Deltaproteobacteria bacterium
AATAATAAAAATACTTATTTTATCAATATTTTTTGACGATTTGGTTCTAATTTGCGATGGGTCTTACGTGTGCGAATGACAAAAAGGCCCGCCAATGCTGGCTTTGGGACAGAGGGCAGGGATTATCTCTGAAACTCCTGTAAAAGAAAAAAATACAAAATAAATTTGACAGAACTCCCTTACCATAAAGGAGAAATTCAATGAAAAAATATAATGTCCCCGCGTTTTCAGGCAGGCTCTGACTTTTTTGATAAAGCGCTGATTGATTGTTATCAGAACCTTGTACCCTAACGCAGTAGATGGGACTTTTTACGACGCCATCAAATAACGGCGGCCAGAAACACGGAGCCGATGGCAGCCAACGGTAGTCCGCCAACGACCTTCATCACATTTTCCATCAGAATTATCCGGTCCTCTTTTTTTGAAGCAACCGCCAGTGAAACCTATTTTCCGGATACGGCCAGCATGACCACAATTGACACGGTCAGCGCCATTCCCATAGAAATTGCTATACCCAGAACAACGCCCAGTGCAATTAAATCCATGGACAGCGCAAACAGCATGACCATCACCACACCGGGGCACGGGATACAGCCAACCACTAAAGCTGAAATGACCGGATGAACATCCTGCCGGCTTTTATCCGATTGGGAAATGCGTTGGTTTTTATTCCGTCCCTCAATCAGATGATACATACCATATAAAAATATCCCCGCACCAAAACAGGTGATGATGCTGTAACTGATGAGTTGCGTTATATGTGTGACATTTTCAAGGTTTTTAATAATATTCGCATGTAAAATAACACGAACAAAAAGCACAAAAAGAATACCGGAAAACCCGTGAAAAAGTGCCATGCAATTCCCAAGTACCAGACCATTAACGTATGACGGGCGTTGCGATAAAACGTATGTCAATGCCAGGACTTTACCATGCCCAGGACCGACCGCATGAATGACGCCATAGGCAAATGCCGCCATAATAAGAAATAATAATGGTTTCATGCTTCGGGTCGATTTTGCCTCCCGAACCAGCATGGACATCTTTTCTTTTAATTGATGCTGCCAGATAATGATTTTTACAAACAGCTTGCTTTTAAATGCCGGTGCGGGGGCGACATGCTGATTTTCCGGCTTGGCTGTAAACGGATTATGGGCGCCTGATGAAACGGCCATTAAAACAAATATGAATAAAATGAGAATGATTTTAGCTGAGTTCATTGCTTTGTGCGAAAATCCAGAAATAACGCCCAGGGGTTCACCATGTCAAAGTATATGGATGTTGACTTGTCTTCCCGTATAGCTGCCTTCACTTCAAACAATTCATTATTTTCCAGCACGGCAGGATCTTTTCTCTTAAACAAAATAGCACTGTAATAAGACGGATCATAGGTGGCAACAATGATTTGTTTAAAATCGGAAATGGCCCTCACATGGCAGGGAACGAAAAACGTGTAAAGCAATTTACCGTTATTTAAGGTGGCTGCAAAGTCTTTAGTAAACTTGACGTCAAACGGCTTTCCGTCAATTTTGATAAATATAAAATAATTGAATTCAGATATGTATGAAAAGGCCTCATCTTTCACGACTCCCACTTCATCTTTTTCCAGAAAACCGTTTTGATTTTTATCATAATCGCCTGCAATCATAGACGAAAACATATCATCAAATTCCCATCGGATTTTAAAACCCGCCAGTCCCTTGTCATCAAATACAGAGGTGATCTGCTGCGTCATAAATACATGCGGATGGGAAAAAGACGTATTACTAAAGACTGTCAAAAGGACAAGGCAAATAAAGGATACAATCAAAATTTTTATTTTTTGTTCATTCATGCTCATCCATGGTTCCGGCCTTTTTCCGATGCCGCGCCAAACAGGCACTCAGGCACTGATCGCATTCTCCCCGGTCATGCCGCTTCGAGGAACAGTGCGCAGTAAAATTCTCCACCCATTCCGGTCCGGTTCTCGGGCACGTATTAATATAATCAAAAAAGCTCATCAGTCGCTCCATTGTCGTCGCGTCAATGACGTGCTCCATGCGGCAGGCCGTTGCGTTCGCAGTTTCCGCGTCAACCTGAAGCACCTTATACAGGAAATCCCTCAGACCGGCATGTCGCCTTGTGATTTCACGGGCAATCTTTCCCCCCTTTGGGGTTAAGGTAATATAACTGTAGGGCGCATAATTCACCAGCCCCTTTGCTTCCAAACTTTTTAACGCACCTGTCACCGAACCGCGCTGGACACCCAGCTTTTCGGCAATATCCTTGGCCCGAGCTACTTTTCCGGTTTTTTCCAGATCCAGAATGACTTCCAGGTAATCTTCCAGACTTTCTGACAATCCACTGCCTTTTTTCATAATTCCCCCATCATTATTTTCCTTAAAATCTACGACTGCTTACATAGTAAGTCAAGGCACAAAAAATATATTTATCAAAAAAAAGTCTTGACTTACGTATTTTGTTTGGCATACCTAACTTTTTTATAAATTATAAACTTTTCTTAGCAAAGGAGGCAACATGCAGAAGCTGGGCATGAGACAAATGAAAAAAAAACAATCCGGAACCATTACATCAATTTTAGCCGATGGCGAACTTGGCAGGCGGATTCGCGACATGGGACTGGTTCCGGGTACAGAAATACAAATTATGGGGCGGGCCCCTTTATATGA
>JAJRPH010000173.1 GCA_024280875.1 Deltaproteobacteria bacterium
CACGGGCCGACAGGTTCAGTTTGTCAACCGCAGCTTCCAAAAGCCGGGCGGATGTTTGATCAATCGGGCAAAACTTCTTTAAATGACGATTTTTCATTTGCGCGTTGGTAAAAATATTTTCAGAGCCAAACCGCCGGGTCTGATGTTCTCTGGCTTTTACCACCCGCTCACGGATACTTGCGGAAGATTCTTCTGAAACGGCGTTTCTCAGATCCCGGTATGCGACCGGCGGTACTTCAATATGAATATCAATCCGGTCCAGCAATGGCCCGGAAATTTTATTTCTGTATTTCTGTATCTGGCTGTATGAACACCGGCATGCCTTTTTAGGATGCGAATAAAAGCCGCAGGGACAGGGGTTTAAAGCGCCGATCAGCATAAATCCGGACGGATAGGTAATGGATGTCGCCGCTCTGGATATGGTCACCCGCCGATCCTCAAGGGGCTGCCGAAGCGCTTCTAAAACCTGTTTCTTGAATTCCGCCAGCTCATCTAAAAAAAGAACGCCGTTGTGCGCAAGACTGATTTCCCCAGGCCTCGGGATATTTCCCCCTCCGACCATGCCGGCATCTGAAATGGTATGATGGGGCGCCCGGAAAGGCCTTCGGGTGACCAACGCCTGATCCTTTTCAAGGAGGCCTGCCACACTGAAAATTTTCGTGGTTTCAATGGCTTCCTCAAACGACATGACCGGGACAATCCCGGGAAACCGCTTGGCCATCATTGTTTTTCCGGAACCAGGGGGGCCGATCATGATCAGGTTATGCCCGCCGGCTGCCGCAATCTCCAGGGCTCGCTTGACATGCTGCTGGCCCGCGACTTCGGAGAAATCAGATTCCGACAAACTATTTTCATCAAACACATTACTTAAATCAAATAATTCCGGCATGATTTGCTTCTCAGCGCGAACATAATCAACGGCTTCGGCAAGCGTTTTTACGCCAACCACAGATATGCCGTCCACCACCGACGCTTCCCGGCGGTTGTCATACGGCACCAGAATAGAATGATAATCCAGACGTTTTGCTTCAATAGCCATGGGAAGAGACCCGTTGACCGGCTTAATTCGGCCATCCAGCGACAGTTCCCCTATCATCAGAAATTTGCCGACTTCTTTTTCCGGAACAATACCGATAGCCGTGAGAATCCCCATGGCAATGGGCAAATCAAAACCGGTCCCATCTTTTTTAATATTTGCAGGTGCCAGGTTGACCGTAATCCGGTCATCCGGAAACGTATAACCGGAGTTATGAATGGCAGCCTTCACCCGTTCCTTGCTTTCCCGAACAGAAACTTCCGGCAACCCCACTGTGGTAAAAGTGGGAAGCCCCCTGGAAATATCCACCTCAACTTCCATTAAATATGCATCGATTCCGACAACCGCACTGGTCAAAACCCTGGAAAGCAAAGATCCTCCTTTCAATCAGATCTGGAAAACGAAACAACCTAAATCGCTCAACTTAGGTTTCATATATTGTCTTAACAAGAAGCGATTATCTAATTCATCCATAATCGCTTGAAATAATTGATAAGTTATTTTATCATAAAGTGGTGATGGATCACCATAAAAAGCTTTTCATTAATTTAAAAATATGAAATATAACAAAGCCACTTTAAGATGACAATGTATAAAAGAATCTAATTTTTAAAATATCACACGCAGATTGCATTTTTTTATCTGATCGGCTATATTTATAAATTAAAATATTTTAATAAATTATGATTGACAAAACCGTAAAAAGTCGAATTTAGACGGCAAAGAAAAAAGTTCCAAATTCGAAGCGCGCAAATCCTGAGCAATGATTAGTATTTATTGTACTTTGAAACCGCAAGGGATGAAGCGCAACAAAGAATTTGGACTTTTTTCTTTGCCGTCATGATTGCCCTGTAAAAAGTAATATGATGGCTAAGTTAAATTGTTTGGAACATTGATACCGGCAATATTTTAGTATATTATAATAAAAACCGAAGGATAATACCGTCGATTATGATGATGGCATACAAACAGCGGACCTTGAAAAAACCGGCACATTTTACCGGCGTGGGGGTTCATTCAGGCGAAACAGTCAATCTGACGATTAATCCCGCCCCCCCGAACTACGGCATTAATTTCAAACGCATCGATCTCCCGGCACATCCCATGATAAAAGCCCATTTTAACCGGGTGGTCGATACTAGTCTGGCCACCGTAATCGGGGAGAATGAAGAAGGGTGTATTGTATCCACCATTGAGCATGTGATGGCATGTCTTGCAGGACTCTCCATTGACAATGTGGTGATTGAAATTGACGGACATGAAACCCCGATCATGGACGGCAGCGCTGCCCAGTTCACCCAAAAAGTTAAAGACGCCGGCGTCATTTCCCAGGACGCGCCGAGAATGTATTTTGTCATTAAAAAACCCATTGTGCTGGAAAAAGATGGAAAATCCGTCAGACTCTATCCGGCCCGGAACTTTAAAATCACATGCACCATTGAATTTGATCATCCGGCAATCGGAAACCAGACTTTTTCCATTGATTTAACTGAAAAAACGTTTGAAGAAGAAATTTGCCGGGCCCGAACATTCGGTTTTCTGCATGAAGTGGAATACATGAAATTCTATGGCCTGGCAAAAGGCGGCTCCCTGGACAATGCGGTGGTCATCAATGAAAACGGGGTCATGAATAAGGAGGGACTCCGGTTTGCCGACGAATTCGTGCGTCACAAAATCCTTGACTGCATCGGCGACTTCTCGCTTCTGGGAATGCCGATCATTGGACACGCCGTATTGTATAAATCCGGTCATCAGTTCAACCATGAATTCTTAAAAGAATTCTTTAAACAAAAATCCTCATGGGAAACCATGACGCTAAAAGCGTTTGAAGCCGCAAATCAGAGTATCCCGAAACCATCTGCCGTTTTGAGCTGAGTTGACACTGTTGCGACATACTAAAAAAACAAGGATAATAATGCAAAAGTATATTAAAATTTGCACTTTGTTTTTATGCTTCACCCTACTATTGCCATTATGCGCTTTTGCCATTGATGTGCAGCTGACCAGCATGAAGGTCACCGAATCCGGCGACGACCTGCTCCTCTCGCTGAAAGTCGAAGGCGCGTTTAATGAGAAACTGGAAGAGGCCGTATTAAACGGCATTCCGGCAACTTTTTCTTTTTTTATTATTTTGGACCGGAAGCGGACATTTTGGGCGGACGAACAAATCGTTGAACTGAATGTGACCCATACGCTAAAATATCATAACCTGAAAAATCATTATATCATTAAAAAATCCTGGCAAGACAATAAACCGGTTATCGCGGAATCATTTGACGAAGCAAAAAAAATGATGTCTGAAATCAACGGTCTGAATATCGTCCCTCTAAAAAAACTAAAGGAGGGAAGCCGATACAAGATCACGGCCAAGGCGGAACTTGACAAAGTCAGGCTGCCGATTATCCTTAATTATATTTTCTTTTTTGCTTCCCTGTGGGATTTTGAAACCGAATGGCATTCTTATGAATTTATTTACTAAGCGCCTTTCCCGCAAGACCAAGGAATTAAAAGCAGTTATCGCCAGGAGGCGAAACAAATATAAAAACCCGGTAATTCCTGAATCTCAGGACAACCGCAGGCGCCGTAAGCGCGATTTCATCATCATCGGAATCGTCATCGCCATCGTTACACTTCTGTCTTTTTTCACCATCGAAACACTGCAGTTCAACAGCGACATCCCGGTATCGAATATGGTATTGATGTTTATTCTGATCAACATCAATATGCTGCTGGTAGTCCTGCTGATTTTCCTGGTATTCAGGAACCTGGTTAAACTGATTTATGAACGGCGAAAAAAAGTCGAGGGGAGCAAACTTAGAACAAAACTCGTGGCAACATTCATAACGTTAACACTTCTGCCTTCCACAGTCCTGTTCTTCTTTTCACTCCATTTTATCACATCAAGCATCGAGTTCTGGTTCCAAATTCCCATTGACCAGTCCCTGGATAATTCACTGGCCGTGGGACGGAATATATACAAACTCGTGGAAGGCAACAACACCTTCTTTCTGGACAAAGCCGCCTACCAGATCATCAGCCGCGACCTGTTATCCAATAAAAACAAAAAAGAACTTTCAAACTATACCCAGGTGGTTCAGCGGGCATTTAATTTAAACGTTGTTGAAGTATACAATGCCGATTTCAAGCGACTGACCGTTTCTGTAGATTCAAAACTCGGGGACAAGGCATTTACGCTGATCACCGAGGATGCTTTTCAAACCGGCATCAATCGAAAAACCGATACCTGGGCTGTTTCAGAAAATTTTGACGGCGGGGAAGTCATACGCAATATTTCCGCTATTCCGTTCGGCGCTGCCAAAGACGAAATCAAAGGATTTGTTGTCATCAGCGTTCTGCTTCCACAGGACCTGGTCAGAAACCTGGCCTCTATCTCAAAAGGGGTTGAAGAATACCAGCAGATGAAGATGCTGAAACAACCCGTACAGTTTACATATTATATTATACTGACGGTGGTCGCCCTGCTGGTTGTTTTTTGCGCCATCTGGTTCGGCATGTATCTGTCCAAAAGTATTACCATCCCTATCATGGAACTGGCGGAAGGGACAAGACGCGTTGCCGGCGGCGACCTTACTTATAATATTAATGTGGTGGCGGATGATGAGATAAAAACCCTGGTCGATTCATTTAATAAAATGACCCGAGACCTGCGTTTCAGCCGAAAAGAGCTGGAACTCTCCGCCCGGGAACTCTTTGAGAAGAATATCGAAATTGACGAAAGACGGCGGTACATGGAAATTGTTTTAAACAATGTTTCCACCGGTGTTATTTCTCTGGATTCCAGAGGACTTGTGGCCACGACCAACCATTCTGCCGAAAAAATGCTCGACATAAACGCTTCCACCATTACCAAAAAAAGCTATAAACATATTTTAAAAAATCAGCACGATGATCTGGCGGATGAAATCTATGACTGGTTCTGGAATAAGCGAGAAAAAAGTCTGTCCAGGTCATTAAACATGACCATCGGAGGATTGCCCAAAAGTTTCAAGGTAAACTTCAATGCATTAGAAGATGACTCCGGGCGTCAGATCGGCCTGGTAATGGTTTTTGACGACATGACTGAACTGGAAAAAGCACAGCGAATGTCAGCATGGCGGGAAGTTGCCCGAAGGGTTGCCCATGAAGTCAAAAATCCGCTAACCCCGATTTCCCTGTCTGCGCAGCGACTGAAACGAAAATATAAACACATCATAAATGACCCTGTTTTTGAAGACTGCACCCAGACGATCATCGACCACACGGAGCTGATCAAGAACCTGATTAACGAATTCGCGACATTTGCACGGTTTCCCACAGCCAATCCGGAGCCGTGTGAGCTGCCGCCAATCATCCATGAAACGATTGCCTTGTATAAAGAAGGGCTCCCAAACATCAAGTTTGCCGCCCATATACCGGACAATGTCCCGGTTCTCCTGCTCGACCGGCAGCAGATCAAGCAAACCCTGATCAACTTAATCGATAATGCCATTGCATCCATTCGCACCACCGGTAAAATCAGCGTAACGATTGAAAATAGTGCGGATGAAAAAATCGTTAAACTGATCGTGGCAGATACGGGTTCGGGGATATCAGATGTGGTCAAGCCATCGCTATTTGAACCGGATTTTACCACCAAAAAATCCGGTATGGGACTGGGACTGGCAATCGTTAGCACCATTATTTCCGACCATAACGGTAAAATCCATGTTGAAGAAAATGATCCGCACGGAGCTAAGTTTATTATTGAGTTTCCGGTTTAACATGCTGTTAAAAACTATTGCGCTTGGCCCTACGGCGTTAAAATGTTGGCTCAAAATGCTCATTTATAAATTTAAAGAAACAACAGTTGTACGGAATTTTTCCGTACAACTTGACAAACCCATAAAGATGCCTTATGCTCATTATGTAATTATAAAGTTTAACCAGATAATATCTGACAAACCCGTAAAAAGTCAGATTGCGATGGCAAAGAAAAAAGCTCCAAATTCAAGGCGCGCAAATCCTGAGTGATGATTTGTACTTAGCGTACCATGAAGAAACGAAGGATGAGGCGCAACACAGAATTTGGACTTTTTACGAAGCCATCAATATCTCAGTAAGGAGAATAACAATGACTACTGCTCGCCTTGATATGAGATTAAATGAAGAAATAAAGGCAAAAGCAGAAAAGGCATCTGCATTGCTTGGATTGAGGAGTATCACTGAGTATGTTGTTCGTCTTATAGATGAGAATGCTACTCAAGTAATTGCTCAACATGAAAGTATAACAGTTGAAAATGATATTTTCGATCGTTTTATGAGTGCATGCAAAAAAGCGCAAACGCCAAATAAAGCTTTGCTGGATGCCGCAACTTATACAAAAAAACAAGGTATTAAATGAGTTGGGCTTATGAATTTGTCGAGCTTGACAAAGCTATCCATGATCGTGCTTCATTTGATTGCGGTGAAGCCGAAATAAACGTATTTATTCAAACTCAAGCAGCCAAACATATGAAAGCAGGAATAAGCAAAACTATGCTGCTACCATTGTCTGCGCCACTTTCTAATGACAAATATCCCATCTGCGCATTTTATACAATTGCCCCAAGTTCTATTATAAGAGACACTCTACCGGAAGCACTTTCAAAAAAGCTACCGCGTTACCCTGTGCCAGTGTTTCTCCTTGCACAAATAGCCGTTCATTTGAAGTACCATGACCAGGGATTGGGAAAAATTACATTAGTAAAAGCACTCGAATATTTATGGAAAATTAATTCTCGAATGAGAGCCTTTGCAGTTATCGTTGACTGCCTTAACAAAAATGCAGAACAATTTTATTTAAAATATGGTTTTAAAACATTGTGCGACAACAACGGAAGAACACGAATGTTCATACCAATGAAAATTGTAGCAAAATTATTTCAATAAAAAATTAACAACGGAGAAAAGAGTTAAAAAATTCAAGAGAAAGATTTTCCGTGATCTGGTTTAAATATAAGGGCATATGGGAATAATGTCTACAAGGCATTGAAAGAATTTGGCGCTCCTCTGGAAAATCTTACTTCTGCAGACTTCTCTCACAAAGGTTATTTCTATCAGATGTGAAGACCACCTTTGAAAGTTGATATTATGATGTCGATTTCAGGCATCGATTTTGATGAGGCATAGGAAAATCGTGAGGCGGTTGAATTAGATGATCTCACAATTCATTTTATTTCGTGATCTGACCTTACCCGAGCGAAGGAAGCGAGCGCAAGGCCACAAGATAAGATCGATATTGACCAACTCAAAAAAGCCGAACAATTAGATGCACTTTCGAGAAATAGCGCGCTGCTTCGTTTCTCGCTATTTCTCGAAAGTGATCCAAGCCGTTGTGTACCGCAAAATATAGTCAGCAATGGAGAATAAATGACACAGTTTAAAGATAAAGCCAATCTGATTTGTGAAGTAGCAGACTTATTGCGTGGTGATTACAAGCAGTCAGATTATGGCAAGGTTATTCTGCCAATGACGGTATTACGCCGTCTGGATTGTGTACTGGCACCGAATAAACAAAAAGTGCTGGAGTATCTGCCCAAAGTTAAAAAACTCTCCGATAGCGCTAAAGACCTCACCTTAAATAAAATCGCTAAAGCAAATTTTCATAACCGCAGCCGGTTTGATTTTGCCAAACTGATTGCCGACCCAAACCATATTGCCGCAAACCTGCGCAACCATATTAACGGCTATTCCGCTTCCGCCCGGGAGATCATCGAATATTTCAATTTTGATGACCAAATCGAACGGATGGATGACCCCAAGGCGGATATTCTTTTTCAGGTGGTCAAGAAGTTTGCCGAGATTGATCTGGCCGACATGGACACCATGCAAATGGGTTATGTGTTTGAAGATTTGATCCGGCGTTTTGCGGAGCAATCCAACGAAACTGCGGGAGAACACTTTACCCCCAGGGAAGTGATCAAACTTATGGTGAATGTCCTGTTCAATGGCGACAGTCAAGCCTTGACCAAAGCAGGCATTGTCAAAACTCTTTATGATCCAGCCTGTGGCACGGGTGGAATGCTTTCTATTGGTGAACAGCATCTGAAGGATTTTAATCCCAATGCCAAGTTGGAAGTGTTCGGGCAGGAGATTAACCCGGAA
>JAJRPH010000174.1 GCA_024280875.1 Deltaproteobacteria bacterium
AAAGGTGATAAACCCTCTGATTGATCAGGCTTCATGGCTGCCGGAAGACGGCAGAAAAACGATCACTGACTGGGTAAAAGCCTACAAAAAAGGGTGTAATGATTTTAAGGAAAATATCGATCAGCAATACCAGAAAGTGGAAGATTTTTTGACAAAATCATAATCCATAGAACTCTGCTGTTTACGATTTTTAATGATGCCCGGAGAATACCATGTGGGATGAAAAACCAGCCGCCCTTCATGGTATTCTTCAGTCAAAGGTTCATTCCGGTCGTTCATATCGAAAGAGTCAGGTTCCCTGCCTTTTTATACCATATGCCAGCCCCCCGCCCCCCTTCAGAATCCAACACATAGTATTAATCAAATTTTATTGACAAAATACCATCAACTGATCTATTATTTAAAAAGACGCCTCAATTCATCTCTAAACATCATTCCCCCTGCCCTGATTCGGAGCATGTTCATCTCAATTGAATTGCAATATTAATAAATAACCTTCAATTTACTAATTTTACATATTTTTCTAATACATAAGATTTGACAACTGAGCATGTTATTTGATTTTACGCCTCATAATAATATTTTCTAGCTATTGATAATATATTTATCCAAGTCATTTCAAAAAATTTATTTCTGAACTTTTGGATGACGCAGAACAGGGGGAATATTTATGAAAAATCGACGGATAAACTACTTTTTGTTGGGTATTTTCTTATGTTGCAATTTTCTAATTTCTCAATTAAGTCCGGTTTTTGCCGCCACACTATCAGCCCCAACAAATGTATCCGCCTCGGATGGTATTTTTACAAACAAGGTTCGGGTCACATGGGAAGCTTCTCCTGACGCGAGTTCATATATTATTTCACGTTCCACTTTGCCCGTATCGCAAGGCGGCATAATGACAAAATTAGCGACAGCCACCGGCACTTCCCATCATGATACATTCTTATCCTGCGGGGTTTCTTATTATTATTGGATCAAAGCGCAAAATGAAAACGATTCAAGCAAATACAGCCATGACCAGGGCTATTGCCTGGAATCAGGATCTACTTCTTTTGCATACGCTGTCGACAATGAATCACTGACTTTCAACATTGGAGGAGATTCAGACTGGTTCTGGCAGAACACAGACTACTACTACGATGGGGATGCGGCGGAAAGTGGTGAAATAGATGATTTACAAGAATCATGGATACAGACAGCAGTTAGAGGCCCCGGCACCTTGGAGTTTTACTGGAAAGTCTCATCAGAATTAGATGGCGATTTGCTTGAGTTTTATATTGACGATATTAGGCAGGATTTTATTAGCGGCAACATTGACTGGACGCTGCAAAGCTACTCGATTCCAACAGGAACCAGTAATCTTAAATGGCGCTATGCTAAAGACAGTGACAAACGGTCTAGCGCAGATAGTGCGTGGATTGATAAAATATCATGGAATCAGGACTTCATATACATGGAACCCCCTCCGGCACCAATAAATGTCTCCGCAACAGATGGGATTTACACAGACAAAGTCCAGATAACCTGGAATGCTGCACCGGATGCGACTTCCTATGTTATTTTCCGCTCTGAATTGCCGGTTTCTCAGGGTGGTATAATGACAAAATTAGCTACCTTATCAGCTACTTCCTACGACGATTTATCAGGAGTATGCGGTGTTACCTATTATTACTGGGTCAAGGCTAAGAATTCTTATGGAGCCAGTAGATATAGTTATGACAAAGGCCGTTGCTCATCACCGCTGCCAGCCCCGACTGAGGTGTCTGCAACAGACGGCACATATACTGATAAAATTGTTGTGTCATGGCTCCCGTCAGAAGGTGCCACCTCCTATGACGTTTACCGGGACAACTACCCGGAAGGGGAAAAAACTAAAATCGCGACAACAGAAGATACAAACTATGAAGATACATCAGTTGACTGCCCTGACGCATATTATTATTTTATAAAAGCAAGCAATTCGATTATTTCCAGTGAATACAGTGCTTACGACTCGGGATACCTGCGATGTCCGACACCCCCACCTTCATCGATACTGCCAAGACCGACTTTTTTATCTGCCACAGACGGCACATATACCGATAAAATTATTTTGTCATGGTTGTCATCAAATGGGGCAACGTCTTATGACGTTTACCGGTCGACCAGTTGTTGTGAGACAAAAACAAAAATCGCAACGACATCCGACACCGGCTATATTGATTCTGATCCAATATTAAATAATAAAAGAACTTATTATTACTGGATCATGGCCATAGGCCCATATGGCGTCAGCGAATACAGTTTATACGATACCGGGTACCTCTGGCGCGATCCCGAGACCCCCACGGCAGTAAACGCTTCAGATGGCACTTATTGGGATACAATCAAAGTTACCTGGAAAGCATCAGAAGGGGCCACTTTTTATGAAGTTTACCGTGGCCACACTGCCAATGGCGAAAAATTCCTAAGAGCAACAGTATTCGGAACCAGTTATAATGATCCAAACGTACGGTGTCGTAGTTGCTGCGATGAAACAGATATCTTTTATTACTGGGTAAAAGCAATAAATCCAGCGGGTGATAGCGCTTACAGCTCTCACGATACAGGCTACGCTTACAGAACCCTTCCAGACTCAGACAGCGTGTCAGCTACTGATGGAACTGTTGAAAACTGCATACACATAACCTGGAACGCAATTACAGGAGCAAAATCATACATCGTGTATCGGGCTACTTCGCTCTCAGGCAAAAAAACACCCTTTTTTACATCTACGAATGCCACCACTTATGTTGACTCGACCGTTGTCTGCTTAACTTATTATTATTGGGTCAGAGCGGTTGATTCCCAGGGGTATTTCTGCACAAGTACTTTCACTGGTAATGTCGATGACGGATACACGAAGAGCTGTTCTGAATAATAAAACTTTATTAAGGTTTTTCCCTATCAGAATAGCCATTGGCGGGAGAATTTAAATAAAGCATCCATCCCCAGACGGGGGTGGATGCTTTATTTTTTTTAGCCCATTCCCCAAAGGTCATGACACATGGTACGGCTTCCATACATCAGTGTTAAAAACCTTTTCATATTTTCAATATTTATCTTGACTCACGGCAAGATAAATATCAAAATTTTAAATTTTTACGCCCAGTAATCCGAATCAGTTTTTCATTATGATTCCATCAGCCGGTTTGAATTTATACAATAAATGGACTTTAAAGAATCCAGCTTCAATATCATCAAAAACCATAATTGCCCGTTTTACCAGAACGGAGACGAATTCAAAGTCGTGGGCCGTTCAATTTCCCTGACAGGTAAACCCGCCTGCCTGACCTTGATGAGCGATGTGACGGCGGTTTTGGTAAGCTGCCAGGGCATGCAGACAATAAAAAATCCAGTAAATGCTGAGCATGTTTTTAACTGCAGCGGATATCAAACCGGATGCCCCGGAACGATCCGGCTAAAATATCACAAAACGACAAAATCAGCGAATGTACCCATATCTAAAATAGACAATGAGCTTTCAGCCATTTCCGAGGAATTAAATAATTTTTCAATTTTCAAGACATTAAACGATCATGAAGTCAAAGAAATTGTTTCCTATTTTAAAATACAGGAATTTAAAAAAGGACAGATTATTTTAAGAAAAGGTGATCGGGGGGAAAAACTGTTTATCATCCTGTCTGGTAATGTTGAAATAATTGGTGATTACGGAATTACCATTGCAAAGCTGGGGCGAGGAGAGATATTCGGTGAGATGAGTCTTCTGACCGGAAATCCGGTAAGCACCAAGGTAAAAGTCGTTGAAGACACAAAAACCATGTGCATGTCCGGAAACTATTTCAGAATGATCCTCACTCGTTTCTCACCGCTACAAATGTATTTTACCCGCCTCCTGGTTCGACGGCTTGCCAAATCAAATATTGAAAGATCAAAACAAATTTCATCCGGGATGTCCGGCAACCTTTCCGAAATAAGCATCACGGAACTTTTGCAGGCGTTGAACATGACACAGAAGACAGGCGTCTTAACTCTGAATTTTCCCAAAGGAAATTCCCGGATTTCATTAAGGAACGGCGATATCGTCCATGCTGAATTCAGGAAAATGACGGGCGAATCGGCTTTTTTTGAAATTGCGAAACAAAAGCGAGGGACTTTCAAATTTCAAACCGGCCTGCCCCCCAATGAAATAAATGCCGCAAAAATTGCGGATTTTATGTATCTCATGATGGAAGCGATGAACCGCATTGATG
>JAJRPH010000175.1 GCA_024280875.1 Deltaproteobacteria bacterium
AAGGAAAAAATCGAAATAACTAAATGGGGAGCAATACTCTCAGCGACCACCATACTATTAATCGGTTTTCTGTATTACAGTCTCCATTATAAATACACTAATCCGGAGAATAATGCCGTTTTTGAAATCTATGATAACACCGGTCCCAAAATCGGTGAACCGGACCCGGCTGTTCAATATATCAATATCGTTCAACGGAAAAATTCCAATGCATACGTTAAAAAAGCGCCCTATGTTACACTGAGGGATAATTTAACACAGGCATTTATTAACCCGATCATTTCGCCGCTCAAAGATTCTGACGATCTCTTTAACTGGTTGTTTGTCGCATCCGGGATCATCGCCTGTTTACTTTTTTTATTTTTCAATAAAAACAAAAACCAAATTCAGCCGTTAATTTTTGCTTTTTGCGCTGTTTTTTTTATACTGCTTACTTACTCCATCCGCCTGAACTATACATCCACTTCCTTTTTTCCATGGGCGATTTTTCCCAGAAGGCTTGCGACATATCAGCACACGGCAATGGCAATGATTTACAGTATTTTTATTATCAAATTCATTAAAATGATATCGGATCGATATTTGGCAAAATTGCGGACAGGAACAGCAGCGGCAATGATTCTGGCAGGTTGTATTATTTTTGCGTTTCCATCAATAAGTTTTATCAATTCAGATCAAAACAATAGTTCCGCCTTTACCTCGCAAAATTTTAAAGAATTGCTAAATTTTCTGAACGAGAATGCAACGCAAGAAGAAAATGCAGTCGCGAATTTTAAGACATTGAACTACATGAATTACCTGTCAAATATGAATTTTGTATCAGAAGGCAGGGGTCCATACCAGGTTTATCGGTTGATCAGCAAAAATCTAAGAAGCCTGAAAGATATCCGAAACTTTTTTATGACCCCGAACGCTCAATTTCTAAAAAAATACCATATTCAGTATATAATTTTAAGCAAAGTTGGGAATCCGGCCGGAGAAGCTTCATTTTTATTTACGTCATTCAATGCACCTGCTGGACTATATATTCCATACCAGAATAAGGATTACATCGTTCTGAGTACTAAAAGTTGATGATTCTTCCGATTCCCCACGGTCCATCTTTTTTTCAAGATTATTCCCGTTATCGTTTCTTTTGATTTTTGATACGATACTTATTCATTTTGTAACGAAGCATCCGTTCGCTAATCCCTAAAGTTTCAGCTGCTCGGGTCTGTATCCAGTCATGTTTTTCAAGGGCGGAAATCATCATTTCCCGCTCAACCGCTTCCATGCGTTTTGAAAGTGTTCCTTCCTGTTCAATCGCCTGATGAAAACGGATCTCTGCCGGTAAATCGCCGGTCCTGATAACCGGTCCGCGAGACAGGGTCAGGGTTCGCTGGATCATATGCTCAAGCTCTCTGACATTGCCGGGGAATGAATACTTGATAAGTGTTGTCATGGCATCGGAATCAAATCGGACGGCCCGGGAATTATATCGCTCAAGAAAAAAATCCGTTAATGCGGGGATATCCTCCCTTCTGTTGCGAAGCGGAGGAATCTCAATATCCAGGACATTTAAACGGTAGAACAGATCCTCTCTGAAGTCACCGTCTTCAACCATTTTCCGAAGATCCCGATTTGTCGCTGCAAGCACCCGAACATCGATGGGAATATCTTTTTCACTTCCTACACGGCTGATTTTCTGTTCCTGCAAGGCTCTTAGCAGTTTTGCCTGTAAGTTCAACGGCAACTCGCCGACTTCGTCCAGAAACAGACTCCCGTCCTGCGCCAGTTCAAAACGGCCTTTACGGCTTGAAGCAGCGCCGGTAAAAGCGCCTTTTTCATGTCCAAAAACCTCTGATTCAAACAGATTTTCCGGGATCGCCGCGCAGTTGACTTCTATAAAGGATTTCTCCTTGCGTGGACTTAGTAGATGGATAATCCTGGCGATCAGGTCTTTTCCGGTTCCGGTCTCCCCCCGGATCAACACGGTCCAATCCGTCGGCGCGATTCGTCTGACCAATGAAAAAACCTCTTTCATGGCGTTGCTGTCTCCGATCACTTTGATCGGAAATTCTTCTTCATCCATCGTCACGGCGACATTTGCGGCTTCTTCTTCAATCATCACGGTTTGCTCAATCATTTGGATCTTTTCCAAAAGAGAAGAAAGGTCCACCGGCTTTTCAAGAAAATCGTCCGCACCAAGCTTCATAACAGTCACAGCCGTATCCACAGAGCCAAAAGCTGTAATCATGATACTTCGCACCAGGGGGTTTATCTCTTTTATTTTTCTCAGGACCTGATCGCCGGACATACCGGGCATCCGATTATCAAGAATCACCAACTGAAAAGGCAACATGGAAAAAAAACTCAAGGCCTCATGCCCGTCCGCTGCCGGGGTCACTTCATACCCCTGTTTTTCAAGAAAACCCCTTAACAGTTCGCGCTGTATTTCTTCATCATCCACCACGAGAATTTTCATGATAATTTCTTTCAATGGGAAGGAAAAGGTTAATTCGTACCCGACCGGGAATTGGAACCAGAACTTTCATCCGTCCGCCGTGGGCACGGATTATACGTGCAGAAATCGATAGCCCTAACCCGGAACCCCTGGTTTTGGTTGTAAAATATGGCTCCAGAATTTTTTCAGCTTCATTTTCAGGTAAATCAAACCCACTGTTTTCAATAGAAAGGACCAGATCAACCCCCTGTTGAAAAAGCCTGATTTCAATGTCCCCGCCATTTGGTTGCGCTTCAATTGCATTTTTAATCAAATTCTCCACAGCCTCTTCCAGAAGGTCGGAATCCGCCGTAATTGTCTGATGATATTCCGGTTTATAGTGTATTGTTATAGAAGCATTTATGCATGGCTGCCGGTAAAGTGTCAAGATATGATTAACAACTGAATCCGGATTGACTTTCTGGGGATGAGGGACCAGGGGACTGGCGTAACGATGAAGTCCGGTGATGATGCTGTTTGTTCTCTTAACCGCTATCAGCAGGTTTGAAATCAGGCCACGATGTTCGTCGTCTAATTCATCTGCTTCAATCTGTAATCGTTGAAGTCCCATGCTGATGGCATTCAGAGGATTCCGGATTTCATGGGTAATGGTGGATGAGGCCCGGCCCAGGGCAGCATCCTCTTTTTCCGCTGCAAGCCTGCGTTCAAATCTCCGTACATGATTCACATACGAGACCTGATACCGGTAAAGAAGCCATGAAGAGAACACACCCAGGCAGGCGATAATGATACTGAAAAGAATAAATTCATTTCGAAGCTGGTTCACTCGTTTAAAAAAATGTGTTGCCTTAAGCCCTGCAACCAGCACATCCGGCCCCAGAGGGACGATGACCTCCGCTACCTTATCCTTGTTATCGTCTACTATTCTGACCTGGGTTGCTGCGCCGGATTTCCCGTGCGCCAAAGGTCCGGTTTCGATGCGGACATATCGGATGCCGGCCTGTGCAGACAGCATACCCAGCATATGATCCAGGCTGATCTGTTCTTTGAGTTTGTCTATCCGTTTGCCGGCCAGCCCTACCGTTATACATGTTGATTCGATACTTCCCGGAAGGGTCAGGTAATAAATATTTTTATTTTTCAGATATCGGATGTTGAAATTTTCTGTTTGGCAGGTGTTTCCCAAGGGAAACCAGCCGGGCGGACCTTCAGTATAATCGCTGTCATTTCTGACAATTCGGATACCCGCCAGCCCGGACTCTTCAGCGAACGCGGTAAGTTCATCACTCGCAAAAGGTTCAATAGAATCCAGGTATCCGACAAATCGTGCGGAGTTTCCTAAAAAAGTCTCCATAATCTCTTTAACGATTTCCTGGGACAGCACTGAACTGTCAGCATTCAACCGGATCATGCCGGCCAGCATCCTGGCATGTTCCCCTGCATGATTATTAAATGTCTTTTCCGCGTATCGAAGCTGCCAGAAAAAATAAGCCAGTACCAACAGAATCAACGTCCCGATCACAATGAGATTGGCCTTCCATGCGGATTCTATATGAAAATGATTTGTAATTCTTTTTCCGGCCTTGTCTTTCATCACTTCCCGCTATATCCCTTCCCTCCGTGCCGTCTGCTGCCCATCCCTCTTTTTTTGCCAAGCCGGGTCCGCACACCGGTTGGATCATATCCGCCCCTTCTGTTTCCACTTCGAATATGCGTGGCTTTAAACGTGTTTAGGGAATCTGCTTCAAAATTTCCCCACAGGCGTAACAGCTTTCCCTCTTTAATATTTTCGCACAATTGATCCGGCACAAAATATACGGTAACAACCCCGGGCACAAGATTATCTCCCTGGCCGGAAATTGCATCAGACGAATCAGTCGACCCGCTTAAACGGACGGTCATTTTTCCATTTTCCCGATCAAGTGAAACTACAGTCCCCAAAATGGCATCAGAGGCCGCAGCCGGAACTGAAAGGATAGGAATCAAAATCATTAAAAAGATCGCGATACGCCACATAACGTCACCATATTCGTGTAAGATTCCTCGGATAAAGAGGAATTGTTATGGGTCCAGTTAACCCGGAAAAACAATTCATATTGCCTGACCAGACGACTAATACCGCCTCCGATGTTCCAGGCAGTATCCTGCCGGTCAATACCGTCTGTCACATCATTATAAACCGATTTGTCCCATGAAACCGTACCGGAAATATACCAGATGTTCAACGATTCCCACAACAAAGAAAACATGACACCGTTTTTAATATAGGATTCCTCAGCAATTGAGGAAGACCGCCGGTCATGGGTAAATAACAATTCGGCATCAGTTTCAGGTGTAAAATTATAACGAAATAAAAAACCGGTAGAGTATAAATAGTCATCCCGGAGATCTGTTTGGTGTTGACTATCCTCCTCCTTCATATTTTTATACTCGCCATCTGCCAGAACGTCTACTTTATTACGATAATCCTGCCAGCACCAGGTTTGCTGAATTTCAACCGTAAGCCTCGCATAGGGCAACCATTCGAAACGCCCACCCAGGCAATGTTCATTCATGCTGTCTGCAGACTGTTCCATATCACGAAATATCGTCCCTTCATAAAAAAAATCAGGCACAAATCGGCCTTCCGCCAAAGGAATGGCAAGCGATGCACCGGTATAAATCTGATAGTTATCCTTTACATTAAAATAATCCTGATATTTTGCGCCAACGTAGCCCTTGCCTTCAATCAAGGGGGAATCAGAAAAGAAATACCGGGAAAGGTCTGTGTGATATAAAGAAAACATGGAACTTGTCGGAGTCGGAGACCGGGTCACATTGTCATCATGGCCGCCAGCCAGTTCAATAGATAAATCTGTTGCCGCCGCCCGCACTTCCGAAAAAAATATAACAACCAGAATCGCAAGGAGCCGGATCAAAATATAGTTCGAATTTTCAGGTACCACACGCTGTTGTCGTTGAAATTTCATATTTATTAAGCCCTGACACCTGCAATACCGATAAAAATTAGGTGAAAAAATGCAGGCAGAGACTCTTTTCTTATCATGAGGTGCTTTCTTAAATCAACGCCTATACATAACAGCAAGAAATTAAAATAAAAATTTTCCGATGGATCGGGTCTATCCGTCACCATCGGAAAACTTATATCATTATATTAACATCAGCTTATTGTGCATGTACCTGATTTATTCCCATTGCCGGATCCGTCTTTCGGACCGTTTCCACCATTACCCGAGCCATCTCCCGGTCCATGACCGCCGTGTCCGCCGCCGCCATTACCACGTCCACCTTTGGCCAGGATTAAGGAATCGGTCACTGAATCAGTCAAGGGAAGCAGACAGGAACCGTCTTTTTTCTGGCTTTTGGTCCGGGT
>JAJRPH010000176.1 GCA_024280875.1 Deltaproteobacteria bacterium
CAAAAAATATTCATTACAGGTAAATATCGACGCAATAAAAACGTTATCACCCGGCTTGCTCCGGCGCTGACACCGCGACCATGCCCGTGATAAAATCAATGTGAATGCGGAAGGACCGGCCCCTGTCGTTTGCCAGAAAAATCTCTCCGCCGCTGGCACTTCCGTTGGGGAAAAAAATGACTTGAAAAAGACCGGCTTCAACATCCAGATCACCGAAAACCGCTTTTTTCAGTAAAACGCCCGCCGGCAAATCATAGCGGACTTCGGCCGGACCGTTTGCCAGAACCTGTTCAGGTTCGGCAGAATCAAATGCCGACCCTGAAAAAATCGACATTCGCTGGTTATCAAAGTCAAAAAAACACACACGACTTTCTTTTTCAGATACCGCCAGGCTCCGGCTGTAACGCATGGCGCCGGCAATTTTTTTAGATGCGGTCTTTAACTGCAAGTTGCCAATAGGCGCTGTTATCCGCGGTGCCACAAAGGCGGACACCAGACTGATAATCACCAGCACAACCAGCAATTCGATTAATGTAAAACCCTTTCTCATTATTTAGTATTTTTCCAGTTCATGATATCCCCATCCTCACCTTCGCCGCCTGGCTGCTTGTCCGCACCATATGAAGTAATTTCATAGTCACTGTGCTCGCCCGGGAATTGATAGACATAAGGAACTCCCCAGGGGTCTAACGGAACTTCCTTTGGCAAATACGGCCCATCCCAGTTATCATCGCCATCCTGTTTTTCCCGCAATGCCGCAAGTCCCTGGTCTGTTGTCGGGAATTTCCCCACATCCAGCCGGTAAATATCTAATGCTGTTTCAAAAAGGGATATCTGGGCCTTGGCCGCCTTTTGCTTGGATGATCCGATTTTACCGAACATCTTCGGGCCTACCAACGCTAGCAGCACTGTCATTATTACCATTACAATTAACAGTTCAATCAATGTAAAGCCGCGATCGTTTCTCTTCTTATTCATTACTAATTCAACTCCTTTAAAATGACAGTCTTGGAAAAAGTCAGATTCAGATGGCAAAGCAAAAAGTTCAAGTTCAAGACGCCGCAAATCTCGAGGAATGAGGCGTAGTCAGTCTTACGCTGAATGACGAGAGATGAAGCGCAACACAGAATTTGGACTTTTTGCGAAGCCATCAAAATGGCACATCATTCATACTGAACACCGCCATCAGCATAGATATAACGATAAATCCCACCATCAGCCCCATTGCAAGAATCATGACCGGCTCCAGCAAGTTCACAAAACGCTTGATCATATTTCGGACCGTCTTCTCATAGTTTTCCGCAACCCTTAGCAACATCTGGTCCAGCTTGCCCGTTTCTTCGCCGACGGATATCATTTGGACGGCCAGGGGCGGAAAGATATCGGCCTGGAGGAGCGGGGCAGACAATTTATCCCCTTCCTTGACCCGATTATAAACCGTCTCCAACGCGCCGGAAATCAACTGATTGATAATAATCTCCTGAACCAGGCGCAATGCCGGCAAAATTGGGACCCCGCTATTGATCAATGTTCCCAGTGTTCGGGTAAACCTTGCCACCTCCACCGATTTCACCAGCGTACCAATCACCGGTAACTTAACTTTCATCCGGTCGGTTTTTAATCGGCCTTCCGGTGATTGGACATATTTTTTAGTCAGGAAAATAACCGCACCGACACTTGCGATAATCAACCACCAGTAATCCCTTAATCCGTGGCTGATACCCAGCAGCAATTGCGTTGAAAAAGGCATGGCCTGGCCAAGGTCTGAAAAAATAATGGCAAATTTCGGAACCACAAAGGCCAGCATAATAATAATTGAAATCCCGCCGACAAACACCAGAAAAAGCGGATAGACCATTGCCGATTTAATGTAGTCTTTTAAATCCTGTGAATTTTCCAAAAAACTCCCCAGCCGGTCCAGAACCACCGGCAAAACCCCGCCGGTCTCTCCAGCCTTCACCATATTTATATAGAGCATCGGAAAAATATTCGGATACGTTGCCAGCGCTTCGGAAAGTGAATTACCGCTTTGAACACTTTTCAATATGGCGGCAACAACTTCTTTAAACTTATCCTTTTCCGCCACATTGATTAAAAGAGATAATGCTTTATCCACCGGCAGCCCGGCCTGGAGGAGCGCGTGTAAATCCAGGGTAAACATCATCACGTCTTTTGAGGTCACCCGCTGAAAAAAACGGGAAACATTAAGATTGATTGACCCATCAAGCTGAAACCGGTTCCGGACCCCGGCTGCCGCCTGAATCCGAATCGGAATGTAATTCATTTCCTGAAGCTTTGCGGCAACCTCTTTTTCCTCGGCTGCCTCCAAAGTTCCTTTAAAAACATTACCGGCTGCGTCACTGGCTTTATATGAGAATATCGACATATTATTTCTCAAGCGTTACTCTTAAAATTTCCGGCAAGGTGGTCACCCCCTGCTTAACCTTTTCCCATCCATTTTGGCGCAGCGTGACAAGCCCTTTGGCCAGGGCCACTTCCTTGATGCGTTCCGTATCGGTTTTTTTTGAAATTTCATTCCGGATATCCGAATCAATGGGAAGGTATTCAAATAGCGCGGTCCGTCCGGAAAAACCGGTATATCGACATTCCTCACACCCCTGGCCGGAATAAAACGTCACATCTGCAATATCCTGTTCATTTAATCCCATGGCATTTAAATGTTTTTCATCCGGCGTTTGCCGACATTTACAATTCGGACAGATGACCCGGACCAACCGCTGGGCCAAAACCCCCAGCAGCGTTGAACTTAGCAAAAACCCTTCGACCCCCATATCCAGCAGGCGACTGATAGCCCCCACTGAATCATTGGTATGCAGCGTAGAAAACAGCAAATGACCGGTCAGAGCAGATTGAATAGCAATTTCAGCAGTTTCCTTGTCACGAATTTCACCGACCAGAATAATATCCGGGTCCTGGCGCACAATGGAACGCAGACCATTGGCAAATGTCATCCCGATCTTCGGATTGACCTGTATCTGATTCACCCCGCTTAAATAATATTCCACGGGATCTTCTAAGGTAATAATCTTATTTTCCGGTGAATTAATCTTGGCAAGGGATGTATACAGTGTGGATGTCTTGCCGCTTCCAGTGGGACCGGTGACCAGAATCATTCCGTATGGCTGGGTAATTAGACTCATATACCGGGAAAGAAGCTGCGGCGGAAACCCGATCTTTTCAAGGTCCAGAATCAACATATCCCGATCCAGCACCCTCATGACCAGACTTTCACCAAATAACGTGGGAATTGTTGAAACACGAAAATCAATATCTTTGCTGGATATTTTCAGCTTAATCCGCCCGTCCTGGGGAAGCCTTCGCTCGGCAATATCTAAGTCAGCCATGATTTTGATACGGGAGAGGACAGCGGCCTGAAGCCTCTTCGGCGGGGACTCCACATCATGCAAAACCCCATCCACCCGGAACCTGACCTGAAAGTTATCTTCAAATGGTTCAAAATGGATATCACTGGCCCTGAACTCCACTGCTTTTAAAATGATCCGGTTGACCAGCCGGATAATCGGAGCCTCTGACGCAAGATCTCTTAACTGGTCCACATCCTCCTTGCCGTTCTCCGATATTTGAAAAATATCTCTCCCGGCTTCTTCTATGATCATCTCCATTGACTGGGTGCCTGAACCGTACATTCTTTCAACCGCTTCAAAAATATCGTCTTCGTTTCCGGCAACGACATCAATATCCAATCCGACACCCACCTTTAATGCGTCAATTGTCCAGAAATCTTCCGGGTCGGCCATGGCAATCCGGAGCGTATCTTCATTCACTGAAAGGGGAACGAATTTTGACTGTTTCATAAATTGGGCGGAAAGATTATCCGTCAGAGCCACCGGTTCTGACGGATAATCTTTTGACGATAGTGTTTTCATTAGCGTCCTGTTTTTGATCTATAATAAATCCAGTTTATTTCCCGTTTGGCAAAGGCGGTTGAACATTAGCCATCTACCGTCAGAATATCAAGCAAATTTCATACCATACATTTCCAGTCAATAAAAATATCAGGTTAATTTTATTCCGGTTTCACGCTGCGGTTACCATTGCTTCAAGATTTTAAAATGATATCAACTTTGACAAACTCGTAAAAAGTCAGATTCCGATGGCAAAGAAAAAAGCTCCAAATTCGAGGCGTGCAAATCCTGAGTGATGAGTTGTACTTAGCGTACCATGAAGAAACGAAGGATGAAGCGCAACAAAGAATTTGGACTTTTTACGAAGCCATCAACTTTTAAATCCATATTTTAAATTCAAGGCAGTCTATTATGTTCACATCAAAGAGACAATATCTTTATTTCTCATTGTAATTGTACAATTTTTTTCATTTGCAGACGGAACAGTGATTTTCCTGACCAGGCGCGCGAACCATTTGCGGAAAAACTTTAAAAAATCGTACCCGTTCACGGGGGTACAACTGTTGATACACTTCCGGCCAATGAAGTGTAAGCATTCACAGGGTGCCGGACAAAGATAAGGGAGAGTCAGCCCTTTTCCCTTGACTCTTTTCCTTTATTTTATCTATATTTCTTATATTGAACAATACCGAAGGGTCCTGTTTCATGTGATAGAATATTCAGGCCAATATACTTATACCGGATATCCTTATCTGCCATGAGCAACGATATTAATCATAAAAACGATCCGTTTATTCCTGTTGCAGTGATTGAAAACGCCATTGAGGCGCAACTGCTCGAATCGATATTGACTGACCGAAAAATTCCTCACCACATCCGTTCCCATCATGATACGGCTTATAACGGCCTGTTCCAGACACAAAAAGGCTGGGGGGATATTAAAGCGCCGATCCGCTATCAAGCAGAAATCGAAAGAATCATTGATCACGTAAGAAATGATAATAAAATCTAAATAATGTGCTCCATGCCGAAGGTAAATCCATATCAGTAATTTTAATATGTTAACAAGAGGTTCACTATGACGGAAACAAAAACAGAGAAAAATAAATCTTTTGAAAAAGCGCTTGAAATCGGCAGACCGCCAAATATCGTATCACTTTTTCCGAATTCAAAAGCACTCATTGTCAGCGGCAAATTCATCGACCGGGCAATGCTTGCCAAAGGCAACGCTATTTCAATTGCGGCAAACGGACGGAGCCTGTTTGTTATCCAGGGCGCCTTAAAAGCCGCGCAACGGGCTAATTCAGTGATTATAATTGAAATAGCAAAATCCGAAGGCGGCACCGGCGCTTACTGTGCGGTCAATTACTGGAACATGGCCAGACTGGTAGACGATCTGTGCAATCAATTGAATATCACCGTTCCGGTGGCAATTCACGCAGACCATTATGGCATCAAAGGTCCGGCGGATATTGAAACAGCCAAAACGGAAATCCCCTCCATGTTTGAGGCCGGCATGACATCCATCGCCATTGACGCATCGCACCTGCCGGACGACCAGAACCTGACGGCCAGCATCGAGATCAACCCCTATATTCCCCAATGGGCAGGTTATGAAACAGAAGTTGGTGAAATAAAGGGCAAAAGTGGTCTTTCCACGGTTGAAGAAGCCCTTTTTCTAATTCAGGGTCTGAATGCTCATGATATTTTCCCGGACTGGATCGCCTTAAACAACGGCACCACCCATGGCATTGAAGCCGGCGCCGAAGGAATCCAGATCGAACTGACCGCACAAATC
>JAJRPH010000008.1 GCA_024280875.1 Deltaproteobacteria bacterium
AATCCGAATCAACATGTATCGTCATTTCAGCTCACCTCCAGATCTGCGCCGAATCCGAATAATCCGTCCGCCGCAAAAATGGCCGGACTTCCCTGCCACGGCTGAAGTTTTGCAATCGCAAGTTCTTCTTCCTCAATATCAATATAATCGTCAAGTTCGCCGGCAAGCCACATTTTTTCAAGCAGCATACTGTCATGCCAAACAGCGGCACTGTAGTCTTTCAGGTCTTTTATCTGTTCACTGGTGACAATCCTGGGCCTTAACGCAATTTTAATAGGTCCTAAAAGATATGTAAATTTCTCATGAATCGCCATTGACTTCTGAATGTTTTCAACTTCAAGCAGGTCGTTAAAATCAATTTCCAAAATTTTATGATTAATTCGATTCACCGCCTCTTTAACCGACATATCTGATTTCAGGATAGCAAGGGGCTGCACGCCGCCACCGCTTCCCACGTTGGTCGGTACATCACCGAATCGGCACAAAAATCCAAATACCTGCCCCGGGCCAATAAGGCATCTGAAATCCGTCTGTCTTTTTTTCAAAATAACCTGCTTGTTTAAATAATCAATTTCAGGCATCTCTTCGGCCCATAACTCTAAGGGTACCTTTTCCTGAAGAATATACCCGCCTTTTTCAAGCGCCTTATTGATGGCCGCATCGCCGTCTTGATTCACCCCGCCGACCTTCACCCCAATACCTGAATACCCTCGTTCCGGTTTTAATACCAGCTGATCCCAGTTTTTTCGAGCCCAACTAACCAGGTCTTGAATCTCTTTGCCATCCGGACCTATGGTGGATCTTTCCATAAACCGCCTTGTCCATGGGGTTCTGCTCACCGTCTCTTTATGGAACTGCTCATTATCAGGCCCCGTAATGACTTCAAACATACTTTTTACATTAATCGGTTCCGTACCTCGTGGATTTAACACCCTGTTTTCTTTGATCGCCTGTAGCAACGGGGACAGATTATGCTTCCGGTGAAGTTTTAAGAAAATGTCATTATTAAAATCCATAAAAACCAGAGAGACCGGTCGGCCCTGGTGACAGACTTTCCCGTTATTTAATTCAAATTCATGGGGCGCAGATAAAATGCCGGTAATCCCAGGAGCCTGGTCAAGGCGGTTTGCAAAGTTTATATTCTCCGTAACATCCGTTAAGGTTTCCTCTTCAGCAACGACCGCTATCAAACCGGGATTTACCCCTTCCCGCTTCTGATGAACCGCCAGCATCATCTGAGTAAACCCGACAACCGGGTAAAGCATGTGGTGATCGAAATCAAGATCCACACCTGTCGGATTTATCTCATTGATTTTCGCCCATACCTTCTTGGAAATTTCCTGGGTGGTCCGCTGATAATCCCATCCTCCGGGACTGCCTAAATTCCATTCCGAATGATAACCTGAAAAGTTAGTCACGAATTTCCTCCTGTGCTCAAAAATTGAGTTAACTGCTCAAACCCGACCTCTCCATGAGCCAAGACACGTCCGGCAAAGTTTTCCGGGCGTCCCTGCTGCCGCATAAATGAATCATAAATATTCCTGAAACAATGTCTACCAATGGCATAAGATAACTGGTAGCCGGGTTTCAATATATATTTTCTCACAAGCTCTGAAGCCTTCGTATTTTCCATTCCGTAATCTGAAAAAAGGTCGGCTGCTTCCTTCAGGCTCTTTTTACGCATATGAATTTCCAGATCCATTTTTCCCCGGACTGCCCGCCAGAGCCTGCGTTTGGCGAACAGCATCCGATCAAATGGATTATGAAAAAACCCGGTATCAAATAAAAGTTCTTCGGAAATACAGGCCCACCCTTCATAAAAAACCGGGAACTCTATATGGCGCCGTATGATCTTTTTTAAGCCCCACCGTCTTGTATCCAGTAGATGATGACCGGGATAAGTCTCATGTGCAGTTAAAAGTTGATAATCTGAAGGAACAGTCATTTGATGCTCTGATTCAACAATAAAAAAAGTCCCTCCTTTTGGCGGATGACCCGGTGGCATACTGTAGGCGGCATTGCTCCTGACCGGAAGCATATAGTCGGGGACTGTCTCAATATGTACCGGACAGTTTTCAACAATCTCGGGGAGAACAATTCCCTTTTCTATACAGTGATTTGCAAGCTTAGAAACACATGCCTGGTATACCTGCTTCACACTGTGCCTGTGCGGGAGTGTGAAATTCAAATCAGCAATATTTTTCTGCCATGAAATTTCAGGAAAAATTTCTGAAGCATAAATTTCGACCAGTGATGTTGTCTCATGGATCTCATTATCGATTATACGTTCAATTTCATCTAATGGCATGAAACATCCCATATGCTGAAAAACAACTCGTTCATAGAGGTCGCGGGATAAAAGGAATTCTTTTTGGGCGGGAATTTTTAGCAAGTGGGAATAAAATTGTTCCAGTGAAAGAATGACAGGCGCCCTCACCTTTTGCTTAACCGGTAAAGACAAAATCCATGCGCATAACCGCTCTATCATTGCACAACCCTGATTTTGAAATATTTCATGCACTTTTTCCAGGTTTTGCTGTGCCTGCCGGATAAAAACGGGCAGTCCCTTCAGGCGGTCATTTAATTCCTGCACACCGGATTCAAGCGCTTCCGCAAGTCCGACGCCGATAACAGTTAAATAAAATGCCGGATGAGCTTTATGGGGTTTAACATATTTTAACTGCTCAATGATTGTTATGATCGTTCGTTTCAGGAGGCTGATGTCCACGTGTTCATCGAAAGTCAATTCACCGGAAACAATTCGATCCAGTTCCAGCTTGTATTCTGAGAGTTTTGCAGAAATATCAGCAACTGATTCAGGTGAAAAGTCATCCCATTTGGACCAGTCTTTATCTGAGATTGTCACCTGCGGAAAGTAGTGAAATTCATCGCTTGACATGCAGACCGGAAAGCGGAGGGCCAGGGTTTCAAACAGGATGACGGCAACGGCATGGATGTCTGATGCGTTGGTGTTCTTATTTTGATTCAGAAAGCACATTATTCTCAGCTAAAACTGTTTCGATTGTCTGATCTTTGTCTTTCCACAAGTCATTGATCCATTTCTGAAACTCATCCTTGAACGCCGCATCTTCCTCATAGTTTTTCCCCAGAAACTCTTCTGGAATATCTATCGTTCTTATACGAACAGCAATAGTGGGTATATTGCCTTTTAAAAAATCCCAAAACGGCATGGGCGGCTCATTTTCCGGGTATACAATGGTAACATCGACTATTTTTGACAGATATTCACCCATGCTGGAAAGAACAATGGCAATCCCGCCGGCCTTTGGCAGCAGTA
>JAJRPH010000177.1 GCA_024280875.1 Deltaproteobacteria bacterium
AATATCTCAGTTTTAATGCGCCTTGACAAAGACAGTGGCAAAACAATTTTTTCCGTAGGGAAATCCATTATTAACCATACCTCAAATGTAAATATCGGCGAAATTATGCTTGCTCATGGCGGCGGCGGTCACCGGGCGGCCGGGGCCTGCCATAAAGACGATCCGATCGAGGCTGAACGCGTATTTAAAGAAATTTTGATCGCTTTGTCTGAGGAACAATAGACTTAATTACCGAATTTCAATTCATCATTTTGTAAAATTTGTGAGAGGTGGTCATCATGTTAAAATCTTTACCTGAATGGACTCACCTAACAGGGCATGCCGCCCGGATAGCGTTACCGGAAAATCATCTGAAGTATTTGATTAATCGACAGAATCGACTGGAAAATTTTTCAATACGCGGGGGGGGATTATTTTATGATTTTACCCGCCAGCGAATTGATGAGCAAGTGTTACATAGCCTGGTCAACCTCGCTAAAATCCGGAAAATCAAGCAACGTTTCAATCAGATGAAGACCGGCGAACACGTGAATAACACGGAAAACAGAGCCGCGCTGCATACGGCCACACGGAGTTTTTCAACTGATCCGGTAATGGACAGCGGTGTGGATGTAATGCCGGATATTAGAAGAATCCGGGATGAGATCCGGCAATTTTCCGCTGATTTCCATTCCGGTAAAATCGCCGGCACTCATGGGAAATTGTTTACGGATGTTGTGGTCATTGGCATCGGAGGGTCCTATCTGGGATCGGAATTTGTGGCGACTGCTCTTCAGAATTTTGCTGACAAAAATATAAAACTACATTTTCTATCCAATGTGGATATTGATAATTTCGGCGCCATCATTGATCGTATTATCCCTGAAACCACGTTGTGGATTGTTATTTCAAAAAGTTATACCACAGCTGAAACACTGGCAAACACAAACCTGGTGCTTCAATTCCTGACTCAAAAAGGTCTTCAAGCAAAAAATCATATTGTTACGGTGACCAGCAAGGGAAGCCCCGGTGATGATCCCGCCAATCCGGTCTTGAAATCATTTCATATGTTTGACTTTATCGGCGGAAGATACAGTGTCACGTCTGCTGTCGGCGGAGTTCCCTTAAGTCTTTATCTCGGGTATGACCGGTTTGAAGAATTTTTAAAGGGAGCTGAAGAAATAGATATTCACGCAAATACAGCACCCGAAGAAAAAAATATTCCCCTGATTGCCGCCTTGATCAGTGTATGGAATAATAATTTTCTCGGCTATCCTGCCCAGGGACTGATCCCCTACTCTTCCCCCTTATCCAAGCTTTCCGCCCATATTCAGCAGTTGTCCATGGAAAGTAACGGAAAAGCTGGGGAAAGCAACGGAAAATCAGTATCAGGCCACGATGAAGGAGTTGATTTTTATTGCGGCAGCATTATTTTCGGTGAACCGGGTACCAATGCCCAGCATTCATTTTTCCAGCTGGCCCATCAGGGTCGTCCTTTTCCCATTGAATTTATCGGTGTGGTTAATCCCTGCCATGACAAATATACCGAAAAATTAAAAGGCGTAACCAATCATCAGGAACTCTGGGCAAATCTCGTGGCACAATCCCAAGCCCTTGCAACTGGAAAAGAAGACAGTAATCCTGCAAAATTTTTCCCTGGCAACCGTCCGTCTGCTACACTGCTGATCAATGACCTGTCACCTAAAAACATCGGACGGCTTCTTGCATTTTATGAAGCAAAGACCGTGTTTGAAGCCTTTATCTGGGGCATTAATCCGTTTGATCAGTACGGTGTGGAACTGGGGAAAACTATGGCTGCGGATATCCGTAAAGAAATTGCAGGGAAAAACAAAAATCCCGATTATCAGTTTGATGACCGTGATCCTGTTCGAAAATTTTATCTGGATGTTTTATTCAATAAAAAAATGTAATTTTTTTTAGTGATCATGTAAAATTGATGCTGCAACGCTTTACGACACTTGACTAAAAAAACTTATAACAGGCTCTATTACACACGTAAAAAGTATAGAAGACAAAGAAATACGTACCCGTGACGCACGCAGCAGGACAAGTTATTACAGTTATTATGGATTTGTATACGGCTATGCGAATAATTCGAGCTATTCCACTACAAATACCATTGTACGGCTGGAAACGAATTTATATGATGTGAAAACCGAACAACTAATGTGGTCCGGGCAATCAAAAACATGGAATAAAGATTCCAAAAGTGAAATTATGAATGATGTGATAAAAGTGGTAATTGATGATTTGCTGAAAAATAAATTAATTTCGAAAAATTAAATTGTTTTAAAATTGATAGTCTCGTAAAAAGTCAGATTTCGACGGCAAAGTATAAAAGCTCCAAATTCAAGGCGCGCAAATCCTGAGTAATGATTTGTACTTAGCGTACCATGAAGCAGCGAAGGATGCAGCGCAACACAGAATTTGGACTTTTTACGAAGCCGTCAAAATTAAGGGGAAAACATATAATCCTTAACGGATATACGGATATCCGGTGGTGCCGCACTAAATTTCTTCGTGTTCATCGGACGCCTTTTTTCGAGGAACTATGAAGCCTGCCCACCCAAATTCAAAAAACAGAGGTTTTCTCTATCATCTCCATCCCCCCCTGGTTTCTCAAAATGTATTAAAATTTACCCATACCTGGGGTCTTGGCGGAAGCGCCCTTGTCCTTGTGCTCATGCAAATTGTTACCGGCGTTCTGCTTTTGTTTGTTTATTCTCCGACACCGGAAGCAGCGTACCCTTCCATAATTGCATTGCAGCAGGATGTCTTATTCGGAAAACTAATCCGGAACCTGCATCACTGGGGTGGTAATTTTTTAGTTTTTATTGTCTTTTTCCACATGTTGCGTGTGTTTTTTACTGGTGCTTATAATAACATACGCAAAGTCAACTGGTGGATCGGACTGGGTTTGTTTTTGTGTGTCCTGATATCAAATTTTACCGGATACCTGCTGCCCTTAGACCAACTTTCCTATTGGGCAATCACCATCTGCACCGGCATGTTTGAGTATATTCCGTTAATCGGAACAGTGATTCAAAAAATTATCATTGGCGGCACTGAAATCGGAAAAGCAACCCTTTCAAACTTTTTTGCGATCCATGTAGCTCTTGTGCCCATGTGCCTGGCAATTCTGATGCCGTTTCACTTCTGGCAGATCCGCAAGGCCAAAGGCGTCATATGTCCGGTGCCGCCGCCAAACAGCCCGGATGATGCGGGTGTGCAAAAAGTAAAATCTGTTCCGCACCTGGTTTCCCGGGAAGCTGTAATGGCTCTGGTTATTATCGCCATCCTTTTCCTGCTCTCAGTGCTGTTTAATGCTCCGCTGGCAGACAAGGCCAACCCGGGCTTAAGCCCGAATCCCACAAAAGCTCCCTGGTATTTTTCCGGTCTACAGGAACTGCTCCAGCATTTTCATCCATTGATTGCCGTGTTTGTCATTCCTTTTTTTACCGTATTGAGCCTCATCTGTCTGCCGTATTTGAAATTTGAAAAAGCGGCCGGCGGGCTGTGGTTTCTGTCTAAAAAAGGTCGCCGGATGGGCTTCGTCTCAGCCGCCATTGCCCTTGTCATTGCGCCGGTGCTGATCGTTTTGGATGAATATATTATAAATATTTCCGTCCTGCTGCCGGGAGTTCCGGCGGTTGTGGCAGATGGTGTGATTCCTGTGGTCTTGCTTATGTTTTTTATGATGGGTTTTTATAAGATTATGAAAAATAAATTTGTTGCGTCAAGAGAAGAAGGGGTGCAGGCGGTTTTTATATTTTTACTGGTTTGTTTTGTTGTGCTGACAATAACAGGGGTATGGTTTCGAGGGGCGGGGATGGCACTGACCTGGCCGTGGAATTTAAAATAATTATGACAAAAGATAAAAAAGAAAAATCAGCTCAATCAGTCGAAAACCGACGCGGTTTTTTAAAAAAACTCTGGATCGGACTGGGGATTGTGGCCCTGGTCGAAATGGCCGGGGTGATTGCGGCATATCTTCGCCCCAAAAAACAAAAAGCCGATGCCGAAATACTCGGCAGAATCATTACTGCCGGATCGGCAGATAATTTTGAAAAAGATTCAGTCACCGCATTCCGTCGCGGTCAGTTTTATCTCATCTGCTTAGATGATGGTGGTTTCATGGCGCTGTCAAGAAAGTGCACGCATTTGGGCTGCACGGTTCCCTGGGTTGCCTCTGAAAAAAAGTTCATATGCCCCTGCCATTCATCCGTGTTTGATATCAGCGGGGCGGTTGTTCAGTCACCTGCCCCTCGGCCATTAGATACGTTTTTGGTCATGATTGAAAACGGCATCGTTAAAGTGGATACCGGCAAAAAAACAAAGCGAAGCACTTTTGAATCCTCACAGGTTGTTTATTTATAATGGCAAGTGATCCGTAAGCAGTTAACTGTAACTGAATATTGAATAGTGAAGAAATGTCTGAAGATCTGAAAAAATGGGAAATCATTGGAATAATATCCACACTGATCATTGTGCTGACCATCCCGTTTTATCTGCTTAAGGAAGATATTGAAAAAAAACAAACCGCCTCAGTAACTGCGATAGCGACAGCTGAATTTGTCGGCAGGCAAAAGTGTATAGACTGCCATAAAGCGGAATATGACAAATGGAATAATTCCCATCATGACCTGTCAATGGATGTAGCAAATGAAACAACGGTTTTAGGGGATTTTAACAATGCCGAATTTGAACATCATGGCATTGTTTCACGGTTTTATAAAAAAGATCAGAAATTTTTTGTCCATACCACGGGCCCTGACGGAAAAATGGATGATTTTGAAATCACCCACACTTTCGGTGCCTATCCCCTCCAGCAATACTTAGTACCGTTTCCCGGCGGTCGTCTCCAGTGCCTGAGCATTGCCTGGGATGTAAATAAAAAGAAATGGTATCATCTGTACCCGAACCAGGACATTCCGGCTGATGACTGGCTGCATTGGACGAATCAGGCACAAAACTGGAACAGCATGTGCGCGGAATGTCATTCCACCTGTTTAACCAAAGGATATGATCAGGATACGGATACGTATCACACCACCTGGTCGGAAATCGATGTTTCCTGCGAAGCCTGTCACGGACCCGCATCGAAACATATTCAGTGGGCTGAAATGCCTGAAATGGCAAGGCCGGA